>UNSP01000015.1 GCA_900556355.1 Candidatus Saccharimonadota bacterium
ATAAATTTTATGCAAGCGAGCCAATTGATAAGGCGCCGAATCATCGTCAGAAAAATCACCAGACAGCGCATTCAAACTACGGTCGCGCTTCAGCGGGTCAATCAAAAACGCCGCCTGCTCAACATCCCAAACTTCATGAAAACGCACCGCCACGCCATAATTATCCAACGCGTGATATAACTGCTTAACATCCGCTGCGATCACAATTCCCTGCGCCAGTAATTGCCATATAGATTGACTAATCTCATCAATTTTCGCCGTCCACGCTGACTCAGGATTTGAGCTTATGTAAATTACGTCAGGCTCCGACGAGTCGATATATATTATATTTTCCGCCTCAAACATCGGCATATCGGGCAATTTTTCAATTCGTGGAATATCCAACTTCGGTTCTTCTTTTTTCTCATTTTCCGCAATTTGCATTGTTTTTGGCAATCGTCCAATCAGCGAATTAAACTCCAACTTCTGTAGAATTTCCGTTACTCGCGTAAAGTCGCAATCATTAACATCCGCCACATCCCAATCCAGTTCAATCGGCGCGTCCGTCCAAATTTCCGCCACTTGCTTGGTCAAATATGCCGACTCGCGACCATTTTCCAACTTCGTTCGCAAAGCGCCTTTTTGCTCGTCCAAATGCTCATAAACTCCGTCCAGCGTTTCATATTCTTGCAATAATTTCACCGCCGTTTTCTCACCAATTCCCGGCACTCCCGGCAAATTGTCACTAGAATCACCCTTCAAAGCCTTCAGGTCTAAAAATTGCTCCGTCCGAATACCATATTTCTGTTCAAAATATTCCGACGTGAATTCCTCGATATTCCTTAAACCATTTTTCATAGCGTAAACCTTGGTCATCGGTGATATCAATTGCAATGCGTCCAAATCCGACGTTATCAAGCACGTTTCAATTCCGCGAGATTCCGCTTGCCTGGCAAACGCGCCCATAATATCGTCCGCCTCGTAATCATCAATTTCATAAAGCGGCCAGCCAAACGCATCGAGCAGTTCGTGTAAAATCGGAATTTGCTGGTAAAAGTCATCGGGTGCTGGCTTGCGACCAGCTTTATATTCTGGATATAATTCCCGCCGCTTGCGAATATTTGTGCCTCGCTTATCCCAAGCTACCGCCACATAATCCGGCTCTAATTTCTTAATTAACTCAATTGCCAAACTGACAAATCCGTACACTCCGCCAGTCGGAGTTCCGTCAGCCATCGACAATCCCGGCATAGCATAATAACCTCGGTAAAACACCGACTTTCCATCAATAACCACTAGACGCTTCATACTTCTATTGTAGCATTTAAGCGGCTATCGTCAGAGAATTGATTATTGACGCCTCAGCAAGTTTCTTCTGTGCTCTTTCGTACTTCTCGTACAACCTCTTGCGCTCCTCCAGATAGCTATAACAATGGACATACTCAATCACTCCATCGTCATTAAAGAACACGGTTATAGTCTCATCTCTACCGTCATCTGGTCCAACAAAAAACTCATAAGAGGTTTTATGATGCCCAGGGTAACGATCAACCTCAAGCTCTTTTATGAAAGCATATCTAAACTCATCTTCATCATTGAGTATCTTATATATTTGATATCGATCTTTCGGAATAGATGATGAAGCGGCAGGATTTTCCCAAATCATCCAAATCTGCCCATATTGATCCTCGATAGGCTCGCCAATAAGCCTCTGCCATTTCTCACTACCATCTGGATTATGATCAAATTTCGACTCCAGCTCTTCAATCTGAGCCATTATCTTATAGCTCTCTGCCAGATTTTCTTGACCCTTAATATCAAGGTCAGAAGGAGAATTCTGAGGTAACTCTTCAGTATGTCTATGAAGCGTTTTCATAGTGTGTAGCTTAAAGATACTCTCTATTTGGAAGAATGTCAACAAATTGTTAAAATTAGTACATGACACAACCACACGCAAAAATTATCGCCCTGGTTGGATTGGCGGGCAGCGGCAAAAGTTCGGCTGTCGAATATTTGACAGAAAAAGGATTTCCAAAAATTTATTTCGGTGGCGTTATTTATAAAGCCATGGACGAAGCTGGAATTGAAAAAACTTGGGACAATCAACAGCAATTTCGCGAAGAAATTCGTCGCCGTGAGGGCAAAGATTTCGTAATCAAACGCGTCATAAAAAACATCCACGACTTAATAAACGCTGGGCAAAATAAAATCGTTTTGGACGGATTATACACTTGGAGTGAATATAAATTCCTTAAGCATGAATTCCCTGGACAAGTTGTCGTTATTGCTATTGTTACGCCAAAATACCTCCGTTATCAACGAATGGCTAAGCGCATAGAACGCCCAATGCAACCACACGAAGTTGATCAGCGCGACTGGTCAGAAATCGAGAATTTGGAAAAAGGTGGACCAATTGCTATTGCTGATTATTTCATCATTAACGACGGCAGCCTCGAGCAATTACATCAAAAAATAGACGCCGCAACTCACGACGCCCATTTTTGTAAATCGCCCGAACAGTGTTAACTAATCCAGATATTCGTAAAGTTTTTTCGCGTCTTTGTGTTTGCGAAGTTTTGCTAGCGCCTTAGCTTCAATCTGGCGGATTCGTTCACGCGTAACCGCAAATTCCTGACCAACTTCTTCCAAAGTGTGATTTTTCCCATTGTCCAAACCAAAACGCATTCGAACAATTTTTTGCTCACGATCACTCAAACTTGATAGAATTTCCTGAACTTGCTCTTTTAACAATTGATTTGAAGCGGAATCTTCTGGCGAAACCGTATCTTCGTCAACGATAAAATCTTGCAAAACTGAATCATCATCTTCACCGTCACGACCAACACCAGCATCCAAAGAAGAGATGTCTTGCTTAATCTTAATGACATATTCAATTTTCTCTGGCTCCATATCCAATTCTTTAGACAATTCTTCAATTGTCGGCTCACGGTTCAATTCCTGTGTCATTCGTCGCTGAGTACGCAACAATTTATTGATCGTTTCCACCATGTGAACTGGAATGCGAATCGTTCGCGCCTGATCAGCAATCGCACGCGTAATCGCCTGACGAATCCACCAAGTTGCATAAGTCGAAAACTTAAATCCCTTATCCGGATCAAACTTCTCAACCGCACGCAAAAGCCCAGTATTTCCCTCTTGAATCAGATCCAAAAAGTCCAAGCCACGACCCGAATATCGCTTAGCAATTGACACCACCAAACGCATATTCGCCTCAGCCATCTTATCTTTAGCCTTCTTATCGCCTTCAACAATTCGGCGCGCCAAGTCCATTTCTTCTTCAGAACTAAGTAGTGGAATTTTACCAATTTCGCGCAAGTACAGCCTGACCGAGTCATCCGACACGTCGTCCAAATATTGCCCAGTTGTCAACGAATCCAAATCTTCCGATTCTTCTTCGTCTATAAGCGTTGGATCAAAATCATCATCTTCGTTTAAGTTTACTGGCTTCGTCGTGATATCGTCGCTCACATTTTCTCCTTAATCAGATTATTTAAGCTCTGGCGTAGATTCTGAGACAAAACCTCATCACCCGACGCCTCAGCCTCTCTAAGCTGCGTTAATAGTTGATTCTTTTTGTTTTCGCGATGTTTGATTGTTATCTGTCTGACTAGCCGAGCCATCTCTTCGTCCAAGCTTTTTTGCTCCCAATTGGCGTAACGACTTTCACTTTTCAACTGTACTATTTTCACATACTGTTCGATTTTTTGCAAGTCCAGGGGAACTTCACCCAGGTCTACGTCTGGGTTTTTTCGCAAATAGCCAATCAATTGCCGCGCGTTGTCATCATCCAGCATTTCGCCAGAAACCGCCGCCAACCAACGCCGCACGGATTTTTCACTCGCCGCCAGCCCCGCCAGCATATCCTCAGTTTCATCCTGAACCGGAGTCGGTTTTTCTTTTTCAATTTTAGCCTTTTTCAATTGATGTTCAGCGACTTTTTCATTCGACAATTTTGCCTTCAGCGCGGTAATTGACGCGCCAGTTTTTTCAGAAATCACCGACAAATAATGCTCTTGTTCCACCGGATCTTTCAAGCCTCGGACAATTCTCAGCGCAATGGTCGAAAATCTTCGCTTGCCTTCCGCCGACTTCAAATTCTCCATTTCCGCATATCTAGCAATTACCCAATCCACCGCTGGCTGAGATTGGTCAATCGCCGCTTGCCAAAGCGCTGGATCTTTTTGGATCAATTCGTCTGGATCTTTGACGCCATCAGGCAAACTTACCACTTCCAACTCCACGCCGACTTCCTGCGCCAAGTTGATAGCGCGTTCCGTTGCATTAACCCCCGCTCGATCGCCATCAAACGCCAAGCGAATCCGCCCTGCCAATCGACTAAGTGACTTCAAATGTTGCGTCGTCATCGCCGTTCCAGAGGTCGCAACCACGTTTTTGACGCCCGCTTGATGACTGCTAATTACGTCCAAATTGCCCTCAACAATCACCGCCACATCGCTTTTTCGAATCGCTTCTTTGGCTTGATGCAAACCAAAAATATGTCGCGATTTATCAAATAACAGTGTTTGCGGCGTGTTCAAGTATTTTGGCGCACGCGGATCGTCACGAATAATTCTGCCCGTAAATCCCACAACTTCGCCATTGCCGTCACTCAGCGCCACCATCATTCGCCCGCGAAACAAATCACCACCAAACCGATTCGACAAGCCAGCGTCCGCCAATTCCTGCCTAGAAAATCCTCTTTTTTCCAATGCTTTTGTCAACGTGTCGCCATTCTCCGGCGCATAGCCAATCAAAAAATCACCAATCGTCTGACGATTTAACCGCCGTTTTTTAACCACATAATTTAAGGCTGCCGAATTTTTCACCAAATTCTGCTGATAGAAATTAGCAGCCAATTTAAGCGCTTCTCTGGCTCTGGCACGACGCTTGGCTGTTCGTCCATCACCATTAGAAAACAAAGTCAGATCAACGCCCGCCTTCCGAGCCAAATGTTCCAGCGATTGACGAAAATCCATTCCTTCCACCATCATCACAAACGTAAAAATATCGCCACCTTTTCCAGAAGAAAAATCGTGCCAAATCTGCTTTTCTGGACTGACCATAAAGCTTGGGGTTCGCTCGTCGGTAAACGGACTTAAACCCTTCAAATTGCGCCCCGCTCGCTTCAACTGAACATACTCACCAATCACATCCTCGATGTTCAGTCGCGTCCGCACTTCTTCTTTGGCATCATTCATATTTTTATTATATCACTCTTTACCTCTGTTATTGTTTGTGGTTAAATAGAAATATGTATCCTGACAATTTGAACAACCAACCTCAAGGTATCGATTATCTGAATCAAATTGCCACACCTCCGCCAGCGGAAGGTTTTGATAAAAAAACCAAAATCATCATCGCTATTTTGAGTTTTATCGGCTTGATAACCCTAATCGCGATATTTGTTTTTTCACAAGATTCTATGTCGAATGCCAACCCGTCACAAGTTGCGGCGCGCGTTAATAAGTTACTCACTATTTCCAAAAAATACAATAATAAGTTCCGCTCAACCAGCTTGCAAACCACCAATAGTTCTCTAGTTGCAGTACTAACCACCGCAGACGCCTCAATGGGCGAAGCGCTTCAAACAACCGGCATCAATTATAAGGAGAAACAGAAGGACATCCTCGCTCTAGATCCGTCGGAAAAATTAGAGAAAAAATTGGACGAAGCTCTTCTGAACACACAATTGGATATTACCTATGCTCATGAGATGAATGTGCAAATAACAGATACAATCAATATGATGAAAAAGGTGTACAAGTCCACCAAGTCAAAAAAGATGCGCGAATGGCTAGTAAAAACTGCTGGCGATTTAGAGAATATCCAGAAGCAGATCAATCAAATAATTAAAGCAGATTAAGCTTCCGAGACTAATCGATAGCTCAGCCTCGCCAAATCAAAGACCTCTTCGTCAGTCAATTGACCTGAACAGATAATTGTATTCCAATGCTTCTTATTTAAGTGATAGCCCGGTAAAACCGTTTCGTACTTTTCTCGTAAATTCTGCGCCAACAACGGATCGCATTTTAGGCTTACTCTGAGCGGCTTTGAGCCTTCCGTCACCAACGCCACCATTTTCCCTGCACCGTCATTATCTCGACCAAATTTATACACCGCAACATCCTCGCCAAACGGATAATCCAGCCATACGCCCGGCAAGCTTAGTATAAATTCTTCAAATTGTTTATGTGTCATACCTTTACCTTTTTCAAATAATATTCAAGTTCCATAATGCTGCCGCGGATGTCTTCCAGCGCTCGATGATCTTCTGGCTTGGCAAATTTCTTACCGTATTTACCTTCAAACACCACCTTCCACGCGCTCACATCCAATACACGATAATGTAGTTTTTTTGACAACGTCGGCCACCATTGGTCAATGAATCGACGATCCTGATGA
>UNSP01000016.1 GCA_900556355.1 Candidatus Saccharimonadota bacterium
TCCACCCCGACTGGCCCGCCGGACTGCCCCGCACCCACTGCATGGCACGCCCCGGTGAAAGCTGCCGTATAAGCATCTAGTCCAACCGGGTATCCCGCTAATGCTCCATTTTTACTTGGCATGTAGGCTGAGTTTAGTAGACGATCACGGAAAAATCCCAGCAAGCTCGACAGTAACGTCGAGCTAGCCATAATCGTAGCAGCCAATTTAACATTAAGCCGCTGATTTATTTTCGTAACTGTACTACGAACGCGCCCCATATTATTTTACGAATGCAGTTTAGCTTCTTTTGGTAACTTAGTGCCTTTAAGAATCTCGTCAACCTCAGATTCTTCCAGAGTTTCTTCCTTCAATAGAGCCTCGGCCAACTTATCAAGGAACGAACGATTCTCTTTCAATACCAACATTGCACGATGTTTAGCTTCGGTAATCAATTGCGCGACTTCCTCATCAATCATCTTCGCAGTCTCATCAGAATACGGACGCTCCCTGGTCATTTTATCGAACATCAAGCCGCCGTTATCTTCATGGAATACTTGATCGCGCAAGCCCTTGCCCATTCCTTGCTCAATCACCATATCACGGGCAATTTCAGTCGCTTTTCGCAAATCCGAACCAGCGCCAGTGGTGATTCCGTCATCGCCGTAAATCAATTGCTCAGCGATTCGTCCGCCCATTGCCCGAGCTAAAATATCCTTAAACTCGTAAACATTTGTGTAGCTCTTATCTTCTGGTGGCAAGAACCATGTTACTCCGCCAGTACCGCCGCGCGGAATAATCGTAACCTTGTGGACTGGATCGGAATCAGGCAAGACGTGACCAACAATTGCGTGGCCAGCTTCGTGATAAGCAGTCAACTCTTTCTCGTGATCGTTCATTATCTTAGTCTTGCGCTCTGGACCAATCGCCACACGCTCAAACGCCTCAGTTAATTCGTCATTTGAGATCTTCTTCTTGTTGCGACGAGCGGCAATAATTGCAGCTTCATTGGCCATATTCGCCAAGTCCGCACCAGATGAGCCAGCAGTTTTTGCCGCCAATTTATCAAGATCAACGGTTTCATCAGTTGGCTTTTTCTTAAAGTGAACCTTCAGAATTGCCTCACGATCTTTACGTTCTGGTAATGTAATATTCACACGTCTGTCAAATCGTCCAGGTCGAAGCAAAGCTGGGTCCAAAACATCCGCGCGGTTGGTTGCTGCCAAAACAATAACATTAGTCTCGCCATCAAAGCCATCCATCTCCACCAAAATCTGGTTCAGAGTTTGCTCACGCTCATCATGACCGCCACCCATACCAGAGCCACGCTTACGACCCACAGCATCAATCTCGTCAATAAATATAATGCATGGCGCATTTTTCTTAGCCTTAGAAAATAGGTCTCGCACTCGGCTAGCACCAACACCAACAAACATTTCCACAAATTCAGAACCGGAGATCGAGAAGAATGGCACACCAGCCTCGCCAGCAACAGCTCGGGCTAGCATCGTCTTACCTGTACCTGGATTACCGACTAACAATACACCTTTCGGAATCTTTGCACCCAAATCTTTATATTTCTTCGGGTGCTTGAGAAAATCAACAACTTCCTGCAGATCTTGCTTGGCGTTATCATTTCCCGCGATATCCGTAAACAGAACCTTTTCTTTATCTTGTCCGTACAAGCGAGCCTTACTCTTGCCAAATCCCATCGCTTGATTGTTTTGACCCTGAGCTTGGCGCATCATAAACATAAAGAACACCACGACAATCAGCACAGGCACAACCATAACCGCCAGGTTCCACATGGTTTCGCCGGTTGTGGATGGTGGAATAACTTTCACCTCAACCTTAGCATCCTTGTTCAAGCCCTGCTCATAAATGCTACTAGATTCCTTAACTGAATGCTCGGTAGGTTTTGATTGATCTTTCGGAGTAATCTTAATATCGTTTCCTTGAATCTCCAATTGAGCAATTTTACCGTCATTTGCTCGACGCACTACATCAGATAATGCAACATCTTTAAGATTTGACGCAGGGAAGAGTGTTGCGTAAAAAATTAACGCTACAAAAATTATAATTGCCCAAAACAATCCAAATCGTAAAATTTGACTTATTCTATTCTTTCCATTTCTTTGAGGCATCTTAACAGCCATTCTCAACTAATCCTTTCGCCTATACTAATCAAACTCTCTTTATTATAACACTTCTTAGCGTCAATTTCATCACAATGCCGCCGCCAACTTGCCAGCAAGAGCCAGCTTTTCCAGTTTTTATAGCAATTAGCATACGCTCCAATTGAGAACCCAGTAACGACACATCATAATGTCGTAAAACGTAATAATATAGCAATTCTTGTGCGACATTATCATCTATCATCGTCAAAAAATACCGACTCAGGACTTCTCCATCAAACTTTTCTATTTCCTGCTCAATTTCCCCTCTTAATTCTCTCTGTTTCCGCCACGCCTCATACACTCCAAGTTTCTGATATTCATCAAGTTCACGATTTATCTTGCGCCTAAATTTATTCCTCTGATACAAGTCGCTTTGATTTGTCTCATCTTCACACCATTCCAATTTCTGACGAATCGCATATTCATAAATTCTCTGCTTCGTCCAACTATTCATCGGCCTAACTATTTGACTATCGCTCATCCCCGCCAAACCTCGCCACCTGGAGCCGCGCTTAAGATTCATCGCTACAGTTTCAATAATGTCATCTCTATGATGCGCCGTCACTATCACGCCGTCAAAATCCGTCGCCACGCCACGCAAAAATTCATACCGTCTTTGGCGCGCCAATTCTTCACTGGCATCAGCCCCCAGCTTTTCACGCCGACAAACAAATTGTATTTTATATCTATCAGCTAAAGCCTCGACAAATCTAGCATCACTCGCCGAATCCTCGCGAATTCCGTGGTCAAAATGAGCGACCACCAAATCTTTTTCCGTTCGCGACATCAAATCCAGCAAAACTACCGAATCAATCCCACCACTGACTGCGATAATATATCTCACATATCCATTATCTCACAATTTACCTAAAACGTATTTGGCAAATTTTATACTATCTGTTACAATCAATGCAGTGTGGCACCGTAGCTCAGCTGGTTAGAGCGCAGGACTCATAAGCCTGAGGTCGGTGGTTCGGGTCCACCCGGTGCTACCAGAAATTATCTTTTCCTCGTCAATACGACGGGGAATTTTTATAGATACTGAATTAAATTAGCTCAAGCTCTTCAGATTGAACGCCATCCAAAGCCGCCAATCGTCGTGACACAAAACTATCCAATTCCCATGAATTACGCTGACGCTCCCACGTTGCTAAATCCTTTTTTCGGGTTACTTCTAAAAATTCAGCTAATTCACTGGTGTTGATTTCCATATTTTTTCCTTTTTTATGTTAATTATTTAACTGTCTTTATACTATCATAAATTTGACAAAAAAGCAATACCTTTTTCGGTCATTATTTACCTTTTCATTCCGCTTGTGGTACACTGGTAGAGAAGGATTTATACACAAAAATGACCCCCGTAACAATCTCGTCACTGGCCACTATAATTTTTGCAGCGATTATTCACGCTAGTTTTCAGCTTAGCGTCAGTGTTTTAACGTTACTTAGCGGACATTCAATTGGAAAAAAAACCGCCCAGAGAAAAATTTTTCGTATGAGCAACAGTTTTGTACTTGGAGTCGCAATGATCACCTTGTTACTTATCAGCTCAATTTCCTATTTCTTATCACTATTCATCCACCACGTCACCAGCGCAGAGCAACTCGTTGCCGCCGTCTCTTCAGGAATGATGTTTGGATTAGGAATCGCAATTTGGGCGTTCTACTTCCGACGACAACCAGGAACTTCATTATGGCTTCCACGCAATTTTGCAGAATATTTAAACAAGCGCACCAAAAAAACCAAAAATTCCATAGAAAGCTTTGCTCTGGGAATAATTAGCGTTATTGCAGAAATCGTATTTATTATCGCGCCAATTATCGCCGCCAGCCTGGCTATTATCACCCTACCAAACCCTTTCTTGCAAATCGTCAGCATAGCGATCTACGTCATCGTGTCCGCACTGCCGTTGTTTGTCGTTATCGTCTTGATCGGCAGCGGACGCAGCATCTCTAATTTACAACGTTGGAGAGAAGATCATAAGAGATTTTTGCAATTCGCCAGCGGCGGTAGCTTACTAATTTTAGCAGCATTCCTATTCGTCGACCGCGTTATTGGCGTCATTAGCTACGGAGGCAATCTATGGTAAAGCCAGGTCAAATTGACGTCATCAAACAAGGAAAACGACCGCCAGAAGAGTTTAGTCCAGACAAGCTCCACAATTCCATAATTGCCACCTGCCTAAGCGTTCGCACGCCAGAAGGTCAAGCTCAAGACATTGCAAAAACCGTCACTCTGGGCGTTATGAATTGGTGCGAAACTCACCCAGAAATAACCTCTGCCGACATCCGCCGCCAAGCACAACGCATTATGAAAACTCTACATCCTGACGCAGCCTATTTATATAAAAATTATAAAACCATAATTTAGGAGATTTGATGTCGCAAAAACCAACTTTTGACTATGACTATATCGTAATTGGTAGCGGCGCTGGCGGCTCACCCGCAGCCAGCATATTAGCAAGTGCCGGAAAAAAAGTTGCTGTTGTAGAAAAATCAACATTCGGCGGGGAATCACCAAACTGGGGAGATGTACCAACTGGATTCTTAACTCACGCTCTTAACGTTTATCAAACAGCCAAAGATGCCGCTAAGTTTGGGCTGCGCACTAACTCGGTTGGATATAATTACCCTTCTCTACTCTCCTGGAAAGATAAAGTTGTAAAGAGAACTGGAGCTGGCGGCAATCGCTATTATTACGAGAAGCAAGGTATCAGTGTTTTTACTGGCAATGCACATTTCTTGAGTCCGAACGAAATAGCAGTCAATCGCAGGCACTTGTCCGCTCGCAAATTTCTCATTGCAACTGGATCTGATTGGCAAATTCCAGAAATACCTGGGTTAAGCGCCGTTTCTTACCACACTCCAAAAACTATTTTTAGCTTGAAGCGCCCACCAAAAACCATGTTCATTGTTGGCGCGGGAGCTACGGCGCTAGAATTGGCGCACATCTTCTCCACCCTGGGAACAAAAGTTTACGTAGCAGAGAAATCGTCCAGAATATTATCAACATTTGACCCAGAAGTCAGTGCTTTGGTTACGAATGACGCAAAAAATCGCAATATTTCAATCTTAGCTCGCACTAAGATTATCGCCATCCAAAAATCGTCTATACAAAAGCGCGTCACTTTTCTGCAAGGGCGAATAGAGAAATCTGTACGCGTTGATGAGATTCTAATTGCCGACCAACAATTGCCTGCAACAGATTTAGGCTTAGAAAACGCTGGCGTAAAATATACCGAAAATGGCATTTTGGTTAATTCTTACCTGCAAACTTCCGCTCGGCATATTTTTGCCGCAGGAAATGTAACTGACGCCAATATCCAAAGCCACACAGCTTTAGCGCAGAGTCGTATTGCGGCTCATAATTTGCTACATAATAATAAGATTAAATTCAATGATTCCCCACGCCTACAAGTTGCATTTACTCAGCCAGAAATAGCTCAAATTGGAATGAATGAATACGATTGTAAGATGAAAGGAATAGGCGCAAAAATAGCAACTGTTCCGCTCACAACTACCGTACGCAGCAACATTACCGACCAGCGAATAGGTTTTGTGAAATTGATCGTTGATAAGAAGCGAGTTGTCGTAGGCGGGACAATTGTCGGACCGCACGCTAGCGATATAGCAGCCGAGCTAGCCCTGGTCGTTCGACATAAAATTACCAGCGAAGAGCTGGCGTCCACTCCGCATTGTTTTACTTCTTGGTCAGAAGCCGTGCGAATTGCCGCCGGAAAACTTCTATAATTACCTCTGATGCGCTATAATAAGTCTCACGGGGGCGTAGCTCAGGGGTTAGAGCAGTCGGCTCATAACCGATTGGTCGCTGGTTCGATCCCAGCCGCCCCCACCACATTCTGAATTTGAACTTGATAAGCATAAGATGAATATTTTTACCATTCCTGCTACAATATTATGTGGTAAATATTAAATTTGCAAAAATGAACAAATTAAAACTCAAACGATTAATTTACAGGATACAGCACGACTATTTGACCCTAAATAATGTCGTTATTGCTGCTGCGATTTTAATTGCTATGAGTTGGGCTTGGGGCTCCATTGAGTCAAT
>UNSP01000017.1 GCA_900556355.1 Candidatus Saccharimonadota bacterium
CCGTCGTTGCCGCCAGCACGACATCGCCGTCCTTTTTCTCAATCGACGCAGACTCGCCGGTCAACATACTTTCATTCAGTTCCAAGCCTTTCGACTCAATAACTTTCGCGTCCGCGGGTAGTTCATCGCCAGCCTGAATAAGAATTTCATCGCCAATTTTAAGCTCATCATAACCAACCTCGACAACATTTCCATCTTTTAACAATCGAGCTTTCGGTGCGCACATCAACTCCAATTGACGCAAAACTCGCTTAGCCCTTAGCTCCTGAATAATGCCAATCGTCGAATTCACGACAATCACCACCGAGATAAACCACGCATCACGATATTCGCGAACATAAACCAGCGCGCCAGCCAGCAAAAAAATCACCACGACAATAGGGGAAAGCAGATTCCGCTTAATAATGTCCAAGTAGTCGCGCATTAGCTCGTTTGAATCCTTCTGTAGCTGAACCTTGCGCCAACTCGCCAATTTCCGTACGCGTCAGAATCGAATTGATATATCTCGCCATTTTTCACTTCAGAAATCAAAACCAAGGCAGGATTATACGGCGCCAAAGTTTTATAAAAATGCAAATCTTCATCCGTAACGTGCTTTCTTCCAGGAAAAACTTCACGGAATTTGCGCTTGCCAATATCTTCAAAATATCGTGGCTGACCTTTTGGCGGAAGAAATAATTCCGCACGCATACCCATTCTAGAAATTATCTTTTTAACATCAGATAAAATCAACGGCGAAGTCGCCTCCAAATACATCATCAACTGTTTTTTATTCGTCAAAAACACCGACGCCTTAGCCGTGCGACTAACATCGGCGTGCCACAAAATTATCGATTGAACATCAATTGGAAAACCAAATTTTTCCTTAGCAATTCGCTCCAGCGCCAGCTCGTCGTACGTCGCCTTATTCATAGATAATATTTTACCATTTTTTTATGAGGTGCGCGAGATGGCAAAGATGTGAAATCTAATAGCCAGCCTGTATGGTCGATTTGACTGCTCGACGGGAAATGTCCAAGTGGCTTTTACCCTTAAACGCGTCTTCTGGATGTTTTTCATTCCAAGCGTCGACATTTTCTTCAGTACAATCTTTAATGGCGTGATTAACACAAAACTCAAGTCGCTTAATGCTTTGGGTATTAGCAATTTTGATATTGCGTTCTGAAGACCGCCGACATGGTAAAATAAAACTATGGATTTCAATACTCGTTACGCTAAATTAAACGATAATCAACGACAAGCAGTCGACTACATCCACGGATCGCTTTTGGTAATTGCTGGGCCAGGAACGGGGAAAACCGAGCTTCTGAGTATGCGCACCGCCCAAATCCTAAGACAAACCGACACTTTGCCAAACAGTATTTTATGCTTGACGTTTACTGAAAGCGGCGCCACGAATATGCGCCAACGACTTCGCCAGATTATCGGTGAGGACGCGTATAAAATTGCGATTCACACATTCCACAGCTTCGGTACAGAAATCATCAATCAGCACCGTGAATATTTTTTCCGCGGCGCCGACGCTCAGCCAGTTGACGAATTGACGCAATATCAAATTATCTCTGGAATACTCGAAGGACTTGATTGGCGAAATCCATTAAGCGCGAAAAATAACGGGGAATTCGTTTACATTAAAGACCTCATTCGCATTATTTCCGAATTCAAGCAAAGCGGTTTAACGCCGTCAGAATTACGGGCAATTACTGAGGACAATCAAAGCACAATCGCCGAAATCACGCCAGATATTCAGCAAGTATTTTCCGCCAAAATATCGAAAAAGACAATCGAAATGTTTGCGCCGATAGCTGAGAAAATTGCCAATTTAGCCGCCAAAAATCCTGACGAGAAAAACTCAAAATTGCCAGCCTCAATCACGCCATACGCCAACGTTTTGGCGCTGAGCATTGTGCACGCCACCCAAGAATCAATTGACGAGAACTCAACCAAGCCGCTGACTGCTTGGAAAAATAAATGGTGCGAAAAAAATGCCAATGGCGAATTTGTCCTGAAAGATTTTACCGCCGCAGAAAAATTATCCGCCGCAATTGACGTTTACGAAAAGTACGTAAACATTCTGTCCGAGCGCTCGTTATTTGACTACGACGATATGATTTTATCCGTTATTCAAGCCTGCGAATCTCACCCAGAATTGCGCGCAAATCTCCAAGAGCAATTCCAATTCATCATGGTCGACGAGTTCCAGGACACAAACTTAGCGCAATTACGATTGCTGTTCAATTTGACCAGCGAGAACGACGACAACCCAAACATCATGGCGGTTGGCGACGACGACCAAGCAATCTTCAGCTTCCAAGGCGCAGACGTGGGCAATATCCAGCGTTTCCGTCAGCATTATAACGATCCAAAAATCATCGTTTTGACCGACAATTATCGTTCTGCCGAGAATATTTTATCGTCAGCGCGGGACGTCATCACTCAGGGCGCGGATCGACTGGAAAACACAATTGACGGGCTATCAAAACAATTGACCGCACACGCAAATAGCGAAGGCTCAAAAGTCGAAATCCAAGAATTCTCATCTGTTAGCGAAGAGCGAGCGGGAATTGCCAAACAAATTGCCGAGCTGATAAAAAATGGCGAGAAACCAGAAAACATCACGATTATCGCGCGCCACCATAAAGAACTCATTGAAATCCTTCCGCATCTTTATAAGGAAAATCTTTTTGTCAATTACGAACGTCACGACGACATTCTGGAGCAAGACATAATCCAGATTCTGGATAAATTGGCGCGAACTGTCGTGGCGATTAGCCAGAATAATTTGGACGTCGCCAATAGCTTATTGCCGGAAATTACGGCTCATCCAGCGTTTGGATTTTCTGCGCTGGACATCTGGAAATTGAGCCTTCAAGCTTACAAAAATCGGCAATTGTGGCTGGAAAGTATGCTGGCGAATAGCGCATTTAAGGAATTTGCGGAGTGGCTTTTGGAGCGCGCTAAGGACGTGCCGAATCTGCCATTGGAAGAGCAATTGGACAATTTATTAGGCTTAACTAACGATGAAAGCGGCGACCTTCAAGTCAATTCTCTCGCCAATTTCTATTTCTCGCCAGAAAAGCTAGATAAAAACCCAGAAGCATATCTGACAATCCTGGAAAGTTTGCGCACTTTGCGTCAAAAACTTCGCGATCGAATCACCGATAAAAACCCAACGCTGGAAGACTTTTTGGAGTTTATTGATCTACATATTTCGACAAAAACCCGCTTAACGCAAATTCGCACGCACGCAAGTTCACTCAGCGGCGCCATAAACTTAATGACCGCCCATAAATCCAAAGGTCTGGAATTTCCGCACGTTTTCGTGATCGGGGCAATTGACAGCGCTTGGGGTGAAAAAGTCCGCACACGCAACCGAGCTATTCGATATCCCGCAAACCTCCAACTTCAGCCAGCGGGCGCTACTTACGACGAACGACTTCGATTATTCTTTGTGGCGATGACTCGCGCCAAAACCACATTGACCATGACTTATTCTCAAACCAACGATTCTGGCAGCGACACGATAATTGCCAGTTTCTTAACAAATTGCACGCCAACCATCATTCCAACCAGCGATGATCCAGCGGAACAAATTGAACTCGCTGAAACCGACTGGACGACGCGACTAACTTCGCCGATTGTTCCAGAATTAAAGGACTTATTGGCGCCAGCATTCGAAACATACAAACTTTCCGCGACGCATTTGAACAACTTCCTCGACGTTTCACGTGGCGGACCGCAAAATTTCTTATTGAACAATTTGCTACATTTTCCATCCGCCAAAAATTCCGCCGCAGCTTACGGAACCGCGATTCACAGCAGCCTTCAGCAAGCACATTGCTCATTCAGCGCCGATCATCAATTGCCAAGCACCGAACAAATCCTCCAATTTTTCCAAAAATTCCTCGAGAGCCAGCATTTGCCAGCCGACGATTTTCAATTGTATTTGGACAAAGGGAAGTCGGCTTTGACCGCGTTCTTAAACGCCAAATCTTCAGATTTTCACGACACAGACTTGGCGGAATTAGACTTTTCAAATCAAGGCGTAATTATCGATAACGCCAGATTGACTGGTAAACTTGACGTTGTCGACATCGACAAGCAAAATAAAACCATATTTGTAACGGATTATAAAACTGGTAAGCCAGCGCATTCTTGGAAAGGTTCGGCCGATTACGAGAAAATCAAACTTCATAAATATCGTCAGCAATTGATGTTCTATCAGCTACTGGTCGAGCATTCACGCGATTATGGCAATTTCACGTTTACTGGCGGGCGATTACAATTTGTCGAGCCAGACATGAAGACCGGCGATATTCTTAGCTTGGAAGATACATTCTCCAGAGAAGAATTATCTGAATTCGCGAAACTCGTAAACATCATTTGGCAGAAAATCACCACGTTAGATCTGCCGGATATTTCTGGCTATTCGGCGGATTATAAGGGAATGTTGCAATTCGAAAAAGACCTGCTGGCAGGCGAAATATAAAAATATTCTGGTATATTGTTGCATTTTTTTATAATTAGTGTTATTATAATAAACGCTTTATTGATAAAGCAGCTCTCGACTTGACGCCACAAATGGTATCAAGTCCTGACCATGCTTCGCACAAAAGCATGGTCTGAAAGATGGTTAGAGATCCTTGTCTTGTCTATCGCCGATACTTCGGCGGGGAGGGGGTGAAAACCCTTGGCTGGAAACCAAACTGACGCACGCCGCCGCGCGCAGCAGGACTACGAGTCCGCTGTCAGAAACGGCGCCGAAAAGTCCACTCTGGACCGTCTGTACGCGACGGTTCTGGACAAGCAGGCCGCGGAAAACGCAGCCACCGGTCAGAGCGACCGTCCCAGGAAGCTCCACTGGTAGTCTTTTTCTTTGGCAGTCGGGGCTTGTGCGACCCCGAAACCGCTGACTCCGCGTCAGCAAGAGAGTGTCCGCCCACTCCTGGCATGATTCAGCCAGCCGGTAATCCGGAAAAAGAATCAAAGGACATGATTCTGGAAAAATCCCGCCGCTTTGTTGTAAAGTGGAGTAGCGGTGATAAGAGGGTTCGACACCCTCCATGTCCGCCGGGGAGGAGGTAAGACAAAGGCGTCTTGCTTCTTCCCTCCCAATTTTCGGGTTCGCGAGTTCACTCGTGGCAGTTTTTCTCAACGTTGAGAATTACTCCGAGCAGAACCGCTTGAGCCCGCCCACACCCTATCTCGATGACGAGATAGGGTTTTCTCCTTTTTGTGATAAAATAACAGAGATGACATCATTTTGGGACAACCTACCGCAGCCATTCTTTATCTTGGCGCCCATGGAAGCCGTCACTGACGTGGTGTTTCGCCATGTCGTCAAGCAGGCGGGCGCGCCCGACGTGTTTTTCACCGAGTTTGCCAACGCCACTGGCTGGGTACACGCTGGCGATAAAGCCATCGCTGGGCGGCTCATCAAAACTGACGACGAACATCCATTAGTCGCCCAAATCTGGGGCGGCAAGCCGGGCGACATGGAGCAATTTGCCGCTCACTGCGCGAAGCTCGGCTTTGACGGCATCGACATTAACATGGGCTGTCCCGCCAAATCCGCCATCAAAAGCGGAGGAGCCGCACTGATCCACCGCCCCGACGTAGCGGTCGCCGCCATCGCCGCCGCCAAAACCGCCGGGCTACCGGTCAGTGTGAAAACACGGCTGGGCTATACTTATATCGACGAATGGCGCGAATGGCTTAGCACCTTACTCGCGCAAAACCTCGCCAACCTGACTATCCACCTCCGTACCAAAAAAGAAATGAGCAAAGTCCCAGCGCACTACGAGCTCATCGACGACATCGTCAAACTACGCGATGAAATCGCTCCGCAAACTCTCTTGACTATCAACGGCGACATCCGCGACCGCGCCCACGGCGAAGAACTATTTAGAGCCCACCCAGGCCTAAACGGCATCATGATCGGACGGGGAGTTTTTAGCGATCCGTTTTGCTTTCGAGCGTCTCGAGTGGTACCTCAGAAA
>UNSP01000018.1 GCA_900556355.1 Candidatus Saccharimonadota bacterium
AGACTTTAACGTCAGCGCCAAATTTTAGTTTTACTGATCTTAGAGGTTCATATGTCAGTCCAGACGGCTCGAAACTTTTTGTCATGGATTCGGACGCTGCCCATAACTCGAACTTCTGGATGTCCGCAGACGATGGGGCTACTTGGAGAAAAATATTTTCGAAGCAGGGGGTAATAAACGACGTGTCAATTAGCGCGGACGGGTCTAAGATAGTATTGGGATATGGATATTCTTTCAGTATATCAACAGACGGCGGTCAGAGCTGGGTGGAGAGGGGACCATATTCAGGACATGGGAATGTACTTATTAGCCCAGACGGCTCCTTTTTAGCTAGCTGTTCTGGTAGTCGTGCTACTGGCCTTATAACCCACATTTCTACTGACAACGGTCAGACCTGGACTCAGAAAGGTGCTAATACTATTGGGTGTCCTTACTATATATTTAATAACGGCACAATGATTGCTGCAGCGTATAACGATATGGCGAAATCAACTGATTATGGTCAGACCTGGACGGAATTCCCCAATAGCATAAACATATCAGAGCTTGCATCATTTAGTAATAACGGAAATAACATATTTGAGGGAGATAGGATTTCGCTGGACGGCGGTAATCACTGGACTCCTTCAAACGCTCCAATCCCGGCTGGTAGGTTCGTCGGGAAGGCGAATATTAGCGATGATGGTAAGAAGTTATTTGTTAGTACTGCACCGACTGGCTACAGCCCTAAACTAATGACACTTCTTACGTCAATAGATGGAGGTAAGACCTGGTCTTCGGAGGATGTTAGCGAGGATGGGCTGCTGATAGAGGTGTCGAGTGATGGATCTAAGGTGTTTTATGTGTACGATGATAACAACGGTAGATCTGTCTACCGTGTGGGAACTCTGCCGACAGCTCAGCCTGTGACTCCTGGCTCAGGTGCAGGTGGAACTGTCGCCCCATCCACAGGCTCTACTTCTGCCACTCCTGGGCAAAAGCCAGGAAAAGCGTCAGGACGTTTGGCTGAAACAGGAACTTCAACTTGGATGGTCGGTGGGTTAGCTGTTATCGCCGTCGCAGCTGGTGCGTTGGTGCTGAGAAAACGGCTGTAAAAAATTAGGTCATAGACGGAGCGAGCTTTTGAGATTCAATCTCATCATAAGGCTCGCTCTTCTCATTAACGATTAGCAGACATCTCTATTGACAATTTAATAAGCTTATGCTATAGTGAAATAGTTAGATTATCTAATACAAACAATTTAACAAGCATGCTAAAATAAACATAACAAATATAAACTTTTGCAGAAAGGTAAAGCGTGGAAGATATCCAAACAGCCATCGTTTTATTATCAATCATCGTAGGATTGTTGTCGGTTATTATCGTAACGCTGCTGGCAGTGGTCATCGCCTTGTTGGTAAGACTTAATACGGTCATGAAAAGCGTTAGTAAAATTACAACTAACGTAGCTAGTGCGACTGAGTGGTTGTCGCCAACAAAAGTTTTTAGTGAAATATCAGGTTTATTTCGTAAAAAATAATTAAAAAAGGAGTAAATATATGAAAAAAGTTTTAGCAATTATCGGAGCGGTAGCAGCAGGTTTTACAGCTGGAATTTTAACTGCACCAAAGAGCGGCAAGGAAACAAGGAAAGACTTGAAGGATAAAGCTGTAAAAATGAAAGCCGACACTGAAAAGGTGGCTTGCAAAGCGACTGCCGCAGCAAAAGACAGTTTAAGTTCGTTAAAAGCTGGTTCTCAGAAAGTTGGAGATGCTGTAGCAGAAACCGCAAAAGACGTTAAGGGTAACGTCGAAAAACGTTTCAAGTAATATTTGACTCTATTCAAGAAGACGTGAGATAATATAAGTGATGAAAAAAGTTACTTTCTATCTCGCGTCTTTTTTGATTGCTTCTAGTTTGTTAGTGACGCCACGGGCAGTTGAGGCTCAGTCTGTTGATGCTACGGCTGATTCTGAGATTATAAAAACGCTTGATCGAAACTGTAGTTCTGTAAGAGTTGCTATTAAAAACATCCACACCAATGACGCTCTAACTAGGGTAAATGTTGGACAAAGATATAATTCTATTTCTACCAAACTTATGGCCAGGCTGAACGGTCGATTGGCGATCAATAAGCTGGACAGTTCAAAGTTGGTGAACATTACTAATGAATTCGAGTCGACGAGACTTAAGTTTAATAGCAATTACAATGATTACGATACTGCGATGACTGATCTTCAGCGCGCAAATTGCTCTAATAATGTGGCGGACTATTATCAAAAATTGACCGTCGCTCGCGAGGCTCGTAATAAACTTTCTGAGGACGTTAAGGTCTTGGATGAATTATTGGTGAGATATAAAGAAGAAGTACAAGTTATTAAAAATTCGCTGTCTGGAGGTTCTAATGAATAGAGCTAAGGAATTATTTCGTAGTTATAAATTCGCTACATTTATTGGGCTGACTATTGCGATCTCAGTTGTGTTGGTGTCGATCGCGATGTTTATGTACTACAAGACTGATGCTTATCGATTAGACTTGAGTCGCCCAGAATACGCTTCCCGCCGCAAGCAAATTAGCAAGGATGCGAATGAAAAAAGTCACGAATTTGACGCGCAAGGCTCAGTAAGTAAGGATACATTGAAGGAATTTTTGGGAATTTATGATAAAGAAGTAGAGAACGTTAATAAAATCAAAGCGTTTTCTAATGATGTGTTGAGCGATAAAGAATTGGGTTTGTCTAATAATTAATTTTTATCTTCTGGTTATTGAGGTTGGGGTCGGCAGAGTCGCCAGAAGAACTCCTTCGCGATCAAAGTTTTGTAGTAATCGATGTCGCATTTCAGAGGTAACAGACCACTGATCTGATGGCTGAGTTTTTCCGGCAATAATCAATTCTGTTCCTCGTCCAGTAATATCACCAACGGAAACGAATTTAGGCGGATCGATAATTTTCTTTTGCCAAGCCTTTTCTTTAGCCAATTCTTGACCAGTAGCGTTAATGATGTCTGTAACTGCAGAAATGTCAGAACTTGGGTCGATATAAATACTGAAGCGCGACATGCTATAGCCCATAGTTTTATTGATAACGTGCTGGATCGTGCCATTTGGAACATAATGAACATTGCCCTCAGAATCTCGTATAACAGTAGTGCGAGTGCCAACTCTCTCGACGGTTCCAGCAGCTCCCATTACGTCAACAACATCGCCAACACGATATTGATTTTCGGCGATGATGAAAATACCAGACAAGAAGTCCTTAACGAGCGATTGAGCGCCAAATCCTAATGCCACACCGATTATGCCAGCACTAGCGAATAGCGGCGATAAATCAAATAGGAATAGTTTATTGGCGACAATTGCGGCGACATAGAAAATTATTATGATTTGCCAGAAACTGCGAGTTAATTGGATGAGAGTTTTTTCGCGCTTTTCTATGTCTTTACGGTGCCAGGAACGATGTTTAGCGGTGGAGCGTATAGAATAATGTATAGTCCAAGATAATAAATATTTCCCCAGAAAATAAACAAAAACAGAGCCGATAATAATGCTAACCGTGTCGATAATGCGCTCACTAATTAGCCAGCCAATGTTATTGCCATGCAGCCATTGACCTAACGTAGAAGAATCTAAGAACTGTTTTATAAGCTTATCCATTATTGATTTAGTATAATAGAAAATATGAGTTTTGTCGATCCGAATCAATTTATTATCACCAGAAAACGTAAGAAGTATAAATTCGCTTTATTCCACAATTCACCTCTATGTTTTGAGTTTGGTGAGTGGGCAAAGCGGGAAGTCGATTGTTTGGAAATCGGTGCTGGAACTGGACTATTCAGCGTGGAGCTTGCATTGCGCCATCCTGAAAAGACGTTTTTAGCAATCGACGTAAAAGGTGATCGATTACAAAAGGGCGCGAAAATTGCTGAAGAAAAAGGGCTGGAGAATGTGTTTTTTGTTCGAGCGCGGGCTGATCAAATAGACCAATTAGTGGAGCAGAATTCTTTGGGACAAATTTGGGTAACATTTCCTGATCCGTTTCCGAGGAAGCATAGCGCTGGGCGCCGCTTGACTCATCCTAATTTTTTGAAGAAGTATTCTTCATTGCTGGAATCGGACGGATCTTTATTAATTAAACACGACGATCACAATTTTTTCTGCTGGAGCTTGGAGCAATTGGTGACAGAAAAATGGCAAATTAAAGAGTTGAGTTTTGATCTTCATGAATCCGCGCTAAATGACGAATATAAAATAATGACGACTTACGAACAAAGGTGGATTGGCGAAGGAAAAACTATTAATTTCGTAAGAGTTACGTGCTAATAAACGAAAGGAATATTATGCAATTTAACGATTATTCAACTAAAGCAATTTCTACCTTAACAGATAAAGATTCTCATAAATATGGCGATGTTGACGCGAGATTGACGGCACAGATATTGGGATTAAGTGGCGAATCTGGCGAAGTTATGGAGAAGTTTAAGAAAATCCTACGTGATAAAAATGGCGAGATCTCAGAGAGTGACCGCGATGCAATAATAAAAGAGCTCGGTGACGTGCTTTGGTATGTCAATTCTATAGCGCATTTGCTTGGTTGCAGTTTAGAAGAAGTGGCTCGCAGAAATAACGATAAACTGCTCAGTCGCCAGAGTCGGGGGAAGATTCACGGCAGCGGCGATGATCGATGATCGCTAATTTTTAGCTAATTGCTCGCGAATCCATCCGTCGATTGTGCCAGCGCCCATACACAGGACGAGCTTTCCAGAGTTCCTTGCTGCGGTTATTTCTTGCCATAAATTATCGTCTAATTCGGCAAAATGAACTTTTTCTTTATCGATATTTTTAGCAAGTTGTTGTGGCGTCAAGGTTGGCAAATCTGGATTTTCCCTAGTTAAGTAAGTCGGCAGCCAGTAAATTTCATTGGCATCATGGAAAATATCATTAGTGTATTGACCAATTATTTCGTGCTGGCGAACGTTTTGGTGTGGCTGATAAACCAGGACTACATCGTTTGACAACTCCTTAGCCATCTGTAATGTTGCTTGAATTTCAACTGGGTGATGTCCATAGTCAGAGTACAGATTTTCGGAGAGCTTTTCAAAACGTCGTCCTGAGCCGGGGAAGGAGTTTATTGCTTGGTATATTTCTAACTCCTCCGCGTCCACCCCGATATTCTTCAAAGCTTCGATCACCAAAGTAGCGTTCTTTCGGTTGTGCTCGCCGGGCAGAGTGATGTTTTTGTTGGAATCGTGCAAGATTGTTAGATTTTTCTCATCAAATATGGCGGAATTTTCTTGCCACGCGATAATTTTTTTAGATTTTTTACCGAATTCACGGAAGGCATCTAAGTAAGATTCTTTTGTTGGATATGTGTCTGGATGGTCGTAATCAACAGATGTGATAAGGCTGATTTCTGGAGAAAAATGCAAAAAGTTGCGATCAAATTCATCACACTCGTATACGAAAAATTGGCTATTTTTATCAAACGTTCCGCTCGGTCCAAAGCTTAAAGTCGAACCCACGGAATAACTGACAGGAATTTGCAATTGCTCCATTGTCCAGACTAGCAAGCTCGTTGTTGTGGTTTTTCCGTGAGTGCCAGCGATCGCGATAAGTTTCAGGTTTTTATCGGCGATTATTTGCGCCAATAACTCGTCGCGCTTGCTGGTTTTTATGCCTAATTTTCGCGCCAAGACTAATTCTGGGTGATTTTCCGGTAAAGCAGCGGTGTAAATAAACCAGTCAAATGGTGATTTATCGTGTTCTGATTGCAGGAACGCGCCAGATTGGTCAAAAGAAATATGAATTCCAGCTGACTCTAATTCGTTTGTGATTAGACTTGGTGATCTGTCGGAGCCGCAAACGTCATATCCAGCCTCTAAAGCAATCCTACTCAGTGGTC
>UNSP01000019.1 GCA_900556355.1 Candidatus Saccharimonadota bacterium
TCCGGAAATGGCGAGCAAAGAGATGAATTGATTGAGCTAGCGGCAGATTCAGGTATTAGCGATAAGATGATTTTTACGGGATTTGTGCGCGGAAAACAGTGGCGAGATATTTACTGTTTGATTGATGTTTTTGTGATGAGTTCGGTTTCTGAGCCATTTGGTTTGACTGCCTTGGAGGCGGCACATCATGACACGGCGTTACTTATTAGTCGTCAATCTGGCGTTGGTGAGGTTCTGAATAATATTATGCGGTTTGATTATTGGGACGTGAATAAATTGGCGGATGAAATTGTTAATATCGCTGAATCACCTGCCCTACAGAAATCTTTGAAGAAAAACGTTAAGAATGAATATGCGAGAATTTCCTGGCAGGATGCCGCTAGAAAATGTCTGAAACTGTACAAAGGAGCGCTGGTATGAACAAAAATAAAGGAATAGTTTTATATCTACACGTACACCAACCGTGGCGAATACGCGAGTACAGTATATTTGACGTGGCCTGGAAACATAATTATTTCTCTGGCGGTCAAAATCCAGATCAGGACAATCAAAAAATATTCCAAAAAGTTGCAGAAAAGTCGTATTTGCCGATGAATGCTTTGCTTGAAAAATTATTGAAAAAATATCCTGATTTTAAGATCTCGCTGAGTTTTAGTGGAACGTTTTTAGAGCAAGCTGAAAGGTTTAATCCTGAAGTTTTGGAGAGCTTTAAGCGCTTGGTAAAGACTGGTCAAGTAGAAATATTATCAAGTCCGTATCATCACAGTCTGGCGTTTTTCTATTCGCGCAAGGAGTTCGAGCGTCAAGTTGAGCTTCATCGCTGGAAGATTCGTGAGATTTTTGGTGCGGAAACGCGAGTTTTGGCAAATACGGAGTTGGCGTATAGTGATGACTTGGCAAAATGGGCTGAGCAGGACGGCTTTAAGGGCGTGTTGGCTGAGGGTTGGGATCCGATTCTAAATTGGCGCAGTCCGAATTATGTATATCGCCCGAGAGGCACGAAGAAAATTGGATTGCTGCTTAAGAATTATCGATTGAGCGACGATTTGGCGTTTAGGTTTAGTGATCGAAAATGGAATGAATGGCCGTTGACTGCGGACAAGTTTAATATGTGGGTGGAAGATTCTGTCCGTTATGCACCGCTACTTAATTTGTTTATGGACTATGAAACTTTCGGCGAACATCAATGGGCGGAATCTGGGATTTTCGGCTTCTTTGAGAAGTTTGTTGATAAATGGCTGAGTGTTGATGGCAATACTTTCTATACCGTTAGCGAAGCACTGGACGCGAATGCGCCTGCTGGCGAAATAAGTATGCCGTCGCCCGTAACGTGGGCGGACGCCGAGCGAGATTTGACGGCTTGGAACGGAAACAGCCTGCAGAAAGAAGCTTTGCGATATATCTATGAACTTGAAGATGAGGTCTTGAATAGCAAGGACGAAGGTTTAATTAGCGATTGGCGAAAATTGCAAACTTCAGACCACTTCTATTACATGGGAACGAAGAATTTTACCGACGGCGATGTTCACGCTTATTTTAGCCCGTATGATTCGCCATACGACGCTTTTCTTTACTATATGAATACCATTCGTGATATGAAGTCTCGATTGAGGAAATAGTCAGACATTCTTGTCAAATAAAAACTCCCTCTTAATGCGAGGGAGTTTCTGTATAATCCTGTTAAATTAGCTTTTACGAGCTTTAACTTCGTTACGACCAAGGTTCTTCTTAGTCTCAGTGTAAGTAGCGTGTTGCTTTGCAATTGGGTCGTACTTACGTAGTGTCAATTTGCCCTGACCTTTTGTGGTGCGGTTCTGGGTGTTAACAGTAGTATAGTAAGTTCGGTGGTTGCTCAAGTTACTCACCAAACCAATCAGCTTTCGTTTCGTATTCTTCTTTGCCATCTCTTTACTCGTTAGATTTTATAAAACGTCTTGACTAATTATAGCATGGGCGAAGTGAAAATGCTAGTACCATATCAGATTTTACTAATTTTTATGCCTACTTCGCCGATTCAATCGCCGCTTTCTTACTTATTCCATCAGGCAGACCAATAGCTGCTTTACTCTGAAATTGAGCAGTCTCCATGCAGAACGACTGATCCGGACGCAAACCAATCATTTTGAGAACGAAACCGAGTTTATCGCTTACCAAAAATGGGAATAGATAAGTATTACCCTCCACTTCACTCGTCCTGTCGTCAAACCGTGCGTGGGTCAAACATGAATTACAACTAGTAAATCAAAGATGTGCGATTCAATCCTAATATCCATCCAGCCGGTGTCTCAATAATAATGCCTTGGTCTATATCATGAGATGCATAAAAATGATAAAATATATATATATGAGAAACGATGAAATACTCATTAATCAACTCTTTGCTGGATCTTATCTAAATGAAGGCGCAAATATCGGTCACGAAGTAATTAATTTATTTAAAGACGATAATGGGCAAAACTATCTATACATTACACCAGGTGGAAAGGTTGATAGTAGTCATTCCGTCAAAAGCGTAATTTTTGTGCGTAATATTGAGGGAAAAACTACTGTAGAAGTCATTGCTAAAGCGGAAAAATTATGCCCCATTGATGTTGCGCCGAATGATGTAAAATATGCTGATACGCCAATTAGCAATGTCTTTAGTGATAACATATACCATGGCAAGTCTGATTCTAGCATATTTTTTACATACAGAACTGATAAGATTAGGCTACCTAGAAAAAATACTAGAATACTATTAACTATCAACGATGAGTTTAAGCCGAACGATGATACTATACGCTTAATTAGACTTCATTCAAATAGTAAAGCCATAAGCAATCAATCTGGTAGAAAATACTATTCTGCACAAGACGACTATAACGCATATGTCGAATTGCAAAATTTACTTAATAATGACGATTATTGGGAAGAAGACGATACTACAGAGAAATTGATTACTGATGAATCAATGCGCGGAGCTGGTCTGACATTCCTAGAGATAATACGAAAAGAAAATGATGAATTAACATTTTCGAACTTATTGGCATATTATTTTCAATATAATAAGGCTATATTTAGGAAATTCGTTCGCGAGATACTTGGCGTAAATGACCTTCGTCTGAGATTCGATATTATACGAGAAAGCAACAATAATATTGACCTATGGATAGAAGATGACAACAATGTTTTTGTAATAGAAAACAAAATTAAATCTGGGATAAATGGTATAAAAGATGATGGATATTCCCAGTTAAATAAGTATCAGGAATATACAGAAAAGCGAATTTCTAATCCTGACGACGACGCATACGGGAAAATTAGCCATTATTATATTTTTACGCCAAACTACAATCATATTGATACATCAAAATACAACTTAGCAAAACCATACACAATAATCACATATAAAGATATCTATGATTTTTTCAGAAAAAATGCGGCAAATTTTCTTGAAGATAAATATTTCTCTGACTTTTTGAAAGGACTAAAAAACCATACCGTGTCAATATCTGAACTCAATTTTAGCATCATGAGAGCTAGATTCTTGGAAAAGATTAACCGGACGTAGTACAAAGCCAAAGGATGTAATATGCTGAAAGTATAAAGTCGGCCCTCCGCATAGTTCTGCTACGTGCAGTAATCGGGCTGATTTTTATATCAAATGGTATAATCATAAGTGTAATTATGCGCAGTATAACAAAAACTGATTTGCGGTTTTTCCTAGACTCACCTCGACGCCTTTAGGCGATGGTCAGAATCTGACAAGAATTAAGAAAGGAGTGCTTAATATGAATCTAGACAAAGAAAAGCTTACGAAGAAGATAGTGGATGCCATAAAACCAGATGAAATAATTTATGCCGAATACTCTAGTGGCGGTGCGATGGGAAATTGTGGGTCAAGCAGAATTTATGCTCTCAAAGACGATGGCTTGCATTATTACTACGCGAGTGTCTCCTCAAAAGAAAAAAGCCAAGAAGAAGCATATAGTATGGCTAGGGATTTACTGTTTGGACTTGCTGATAAAAATATCTTAGATAAAACATATGGCGGATTTGGAAACGCGGCTTTTAAAAAGAAAAATATAACTTTTGATCGTAACGATGATAAGTGCTCATTTGTTTATGATAAGTATCTAATAGAGGCGTCGGTTCCTGGTGTGTACAATAACGTTGCAAGAGCTTTTGCAAAAAAGAAGATAACCGAAGAAGTAATGGATTCGTGGAATAATCCTGATAATTACTCTGCACTGTTAGTAGATGAAAGAATGCTTCTAAATAACTACGCTGAATATTATAAAAAAGACCGGCTCGAAATAACACTATCTAATTACATTGACGCAATTGATGAAATTCGGCACCTCAATCATTTAGACACAAACTTTGCAACATTCGAGCAAATATCAAGCGGGAGAGATGCGATTGCAAAGTATCGACTACGCTATCTATTGGAAAAACTAGGTAAGAACGATACTGAGGGTATTTTCTATAATTTTGACATCAAAAAAGCAAAATCAGGCGATTTATTCGCCAGCATAAGCAAAAAGTTAGGTGAAGATATTTCTGAAAAATTTACAAAGTATGAAGTTATCAAAACCAATAACTCGAATACGGACGAACTTAGAGGCAATATAGAACAATTATTTAGGTATCCAGTAGTCGTAGATTTTTCGGATGAGGCTCATAAAACGATAAGTGAAGATATTGCAAAGATAAATTCTTCTGACTTGAGAGCGAGAGGATCCATAGGTTATTATCTGGCGAGTTGTCATTATACACTAGGCAAGCTTCCTCTGCAAAAAGTCTTACCAACAGCATTACAAGTACTGAGAAAAATGCCAAAAGACGACTTCAATTGCACAAACATAGACCAGACGTATTACGCGGCCTCTTGGCTTGTAGACAGAGCATGGAGCGCTATTACTGAGGGAGAAGATGATTATAGTATTCGTTTCGGAAATATAATCTACAATAATATTTGGCCACAAATAGATGGAGTGTGGCCAATAAAGCATTATGGCGAGTATAAATTAACAGGGACATTGGGTGAGGGAGAAAATGATGCCGGTACTTATATCTTCGAGCGGGCCCTCGGCTTTATTTTAGCTCTAGATAATCTAGAAGAACTGAATCCAGAACTATATAATTTCTTAAAGAAAGATGGTTGGTCACCAAGCATTGATATACGTAGAAAAAAATTCCTCTTAAATGTAGCTAATCTTGAAGACAAGAACATTTTCAAACAGCTTCGGGAATACATGAAAAAGGCACATCCAATGGACATAGAGGATAATCTTAATGATCTTGGATTATATTTCCCCACTACGATAAGACGTGCTGATTTTCTTATAGATGCGCTCCTGGATGAGCAGGATGAGTTATTCTCCGACACTAGAGATATTATGTGGATCAAGTTGCTTTCAACGGTCCATTATAAAGGCATTGGGAAACATATACTGCAAAGGACGGTTGATAATTTCGAGAAAATAGTAGAGCTTCTCGGAGAGAGACGAATCGTAGATGTGTATTTTGCCGCATGCACTGGTGCAGATGAAGAAGATGAGGTCGTTTTACTCAAAGAACTCAAAGAAAAGTTGCAAAGTATTGAGACTAAAAAAGATGAAAATTCAGAACTTATTGAGAGAAATATAAAGGCGCTGGAATCTACATTTACAGCCGCCAAAAAACATATAGAAGAAACTGCGTTCCAAAGAAAAGAGTTGAGAACCTGGCTAGACAAGGAATATCCAAATTTGATAAAGATAGAATCTTCCGAAAACGATTCTGATTTATACATAACAAGGACAACAACGTAATTATATTAAATATTTACTGCGATGTTGATAGCGTAATTAAAAAGTATACGCCCCAAGGAGGACATATGAACTGGAGAAATTGG
>UNSP01000020.1 GCA_900556355.1 Candidatus Saccharimonadota bacterium
GATGAATCATACAAATGGGATATATTGCCGCGCCTTAATAAAGAGCTGGCGGTGTACGACTCGGTTAATGGTGACTCGATTGCAGAGATCGCGCATATTGTAACACACCATATAAATACTAGCAATTTTGCTAACTGGCGTGATATTGAAGACCTAAAAGCTCTTCTATTACGCAAAAATGCCCATTCGGTCCTGAGTGAATTATGGATTGCAAAACCTGAAACGGCTGCGGAATGCATTCAGACGGCTAGTCAACTTGCACAATTGTTTATGTCAGACAGAAGCTTTGCTCCGTCTACCTGGGCATACCTGCTGGCAGCATTCGATTGTAATTCGTTTGCGCTGTATCGTGAAGTGATTATGAAACAAGTTGCTGAGATATGTGGTGTTGATAGCCCTACTGCTGCATCTCAGGGAGAAAAATACACATTACTCAACGACGCCGCATTGTATCTGGGTGAGCTAATGCGAGGTGATATCAACGACGTGCCGTATATGCAGGCACTGAATGGGCAGGATTTTTTGTGGGTTACGCTAGAATATTCTGATTCTTAAAAGTCTGTTCCTTCATTTTCTGGAATGCCACGCGCAATGTTGTACTCTCTAATTTCTTGGCGGCGCTTCTCCTTATACTCCTCAAAAGAATACCTCTTAATGACTGAGCTCGAATCGTCATATTCGACGTATTGCACGCCGCCAGCTGTCATTTTATCCATATCTCTTAGTCTCCAATAGGGCCTCATCTTTGCTGCTCCCTGTATGCGTTTTATTTCGTCGCCATAGGTTTTAATGAGCGATCACAAAAAGCGTAGTTTAAAACTACGTCTCGTCCCCGTTGTTACGCATATCGCGACGGGGACTCTTCAATTTATAGGATAAAATCCTTGTAACTTGCCAAAGTCGCCTGTGCGATAGTCTGACTAGTTTGATGTAGGTATTGCTTCACAAAGTAATACCCAAGTTTATACCCCGCCCAGCGCGGTAAAACATCATCGCCGGTGAAAAATATTTTGGTATAATCGTAAACCTTGTCTTCAAAATTGTCTTGTAGTGCGGCAATTATCTTATCAATTTCAGCTTGAGAAGTTTTCTGCATTTCTCTCAAGAAAAGTTGTTGGTTTCGCCGTCCGAGTTTAATCATCGCTTCCTCTTCTAGCGCGACCGCCAAGCCCTCCAAAATCATCCCATCAAACATAGTTTCGGCATATTCAGGCAATTTTTCCCAACGCAGCGAATGCGACATTTCGTGGCAAATCGTTTCGAAAATAAAATCCTCGTTAACCCCGTGCTGGCTTTTATCAACAGAAATCATAATCAAGCGCGAATGAAGCGTTTTGCCAGCGATTCCATCCTCGGCGATAGTTGGCAGCATAAACGAAGGTGTAGTGACAATTACATCAACTTCGTAATCAAACTGCGCGAACTCGCTCAAAACAAAAGTCTCGGCTTGTTGCGCCGTATTTTTGAATATGGCAATTTCGGCATCGGTGAAAGTTTGGTTGGCGTTAGCGATGTGTAGGTGGAGTTTGCTCATGGTTTTATTATATTGCAATAACATAAGTATTACTATAAGGGCAACGCTATTTATTAAGAGCAATATTTAAATGGAAATCACTAAAATCTCAGCAGCGACCTTCGGCGGGTCGGGGTGCGAGCAACCAGCCGAGCAGGGCTTTGCCCTGATTTATCTTTCAATGCTGTGCTATAGTCTGGAAATAGGTTCGAATCCTGTCGTCCCAGCCAAAATTTGACAGTTATAAATTATCGCTCTTTTGGGCGATTTTTTGTTTTTATATTAAATTTCAGAAACGGAATAAGATGCTATTAAAATAAAAAAGCTCCCACTCGCCAGTGAGAGCTAAACTGTCGTGGTGGACAATCGAGATTAGCTAATGTTGATAACCTGTAGCTGCTTGGTCGCCAAGCCATTTTTCCAGGAAACAGTTTCGGACTTTTTGTGGTTCAGTAGACTTTTTCCCAGCGGGCTATCCACGGAAATTCGCCCGTCCAGAGGGTTTGCTTCCAGGCTATGAACCAGCGTATAGCGGAAAATTTTTCCTTGCTGATCCACCAAATCCACGACTGAGCCGATAGCAATTTTCAATCGATCGCGCTTCCTTGGCAGCGGCTTAGCGTGACGCAAAATATCCTTCTTCATAAAGATTTTTGATTGGATATTTTCCAGTTGCGTAATTACATCGTTGCGGCGTAATTTGTCATCACGCGATTTGGCGCGCCCAATTTCCTTCAATTCCAACGTAAGCGCTTTCTCTGAAATCTCTAGCCCAGAAATTTCTTTCTGAAGCTCCTTAAATCCTTTTTTACTTAAAAATGTTGTACTCATACTTCCCCTTTCGGATCTGCAATTTGCCAATCAACAGTCCTATTACAACATCTAATTCTGAAAAATAGCTGAAAATTTACAGAATCGGCAAGGAAATTGTGAAAATGGTTGAGTTTTTCGATGTGTTAACAGAAATTTGTCCGCCTAGCGCTTTTGTCAATTGCTCCGCTAATGGCAATCCTAATCCATAGCCTTTCGTCTGTTGGGTGCCGCGGAAAAATCGCTCAAAAACGTGTGGTAAGGTTTGTTGTGAAATCGTTCCGTCGTTGATGAAGTTGACAGTGATGTTTTGTTTCGATGGGGTAATGCAAATTTTTACCACAGAATTTTTCGGGCTATGTTTCAATGAATTGTCGAGCAAAATCGCGCACAATTCTCGCGTCGCGGTGTGATGAAGCGGAATATTTATGTGTTCTGGGCAATTCATTTTAACTCGCGCTTCAGCTTTCCGTTCGCGGATGAGTTCTGATATCAATTCCGTTAAGTTAAAACTTTTATCTTCCAGTGCTAACTTATTTTCTGTCCGCGACAGTTCCAGAAGCATCGCCGTGAGCTCCGTCAACTTATTTATTTCCTCTAAATTGCTTTCCAGAGTTTCTGTAAGTTCCGCCTTCTCTGCCTTTCTATTTTTCAATGCAAATTCAGTTTCTGCTTTCATGATTGCCAAAGGAGTTCGGAGCTGATGGCTGGCATTGGCGACGAATCGCGATTGAGCTTTGTGGGCGGTTTCTATCGGTCGCAAAGTGATTTTCGCCAATAAATATGAACACCAACCGCCAGCGAGCAGAACGATAAGATTTATATAGCCCAAACTAATCAAAAGATTTCGAGTTGAATTATCTATTCTCTCCGACAAATTAATTGCAGGAAAATCACCCTTCCTTTGAACGATAATTTTATGAATTTGCGCATCAACTTCCGAGCGCGCCACCTGAAAAATAATGCTACTAAACAGCAAACTGACGATCATCAAAATCATCAAATACCAGCCCGCCAACTTAATTGTTGCTGAAGTAAAAATTTTCATGATTCAATCCTATAACCGAAGCCGCGCACGGTTTTTATCAATTGTTTTTTGAACGGTTTGTCGATTTTTTGGCGCAGATTTTTTATGTACGCCTCGACATTATTCGGCAAAATATCAGCGTCAAAATCCCAAACGTGATCAATCAGCGTTTCTTTACTGAGAATCTGATTCGGATGCTGCATCAAATATTCCAGCAGCGCATATTCTTTGCTCGTGAGGTCGATATTCTTTCCAGCTCGCGTTACGGTTTGCTGCTGCTTGTCAATTTTCAAATCGTCAATTTGCAGAATGTCTGGCTGGCTAATCGGTGGACGACGAAGCAAAGCTCGCACGCGCGCCAACAATTCATCAATTGCAAAAGGCTTAGTCAAATAATCATCGGCTCCCACGTCCAGCCCGAGCGTTTTATCTTCGGTCGTACTCAGTGCCGTCAGAAACAGAATTGGCATATTTTTCCCGTTTTCGCGCAATTTTTTAACAATCTCCGTGCCTTCTAATCCCGGCAACATTCGATCAACAATCAACAAATCATACGGCTGACTATCCGCCAAATTAAAGCCCTCTTCCCCGTCATACGCCGCATCAACTGCGTATTTTTCGCGCTTCAAAGATTCGGTTATAACCCTCGCAATTTTTCGTTCGTCCTCAATGACTAGCAGTCGCATATTTATATTATATCTTTTTTCCTGCGCTAAGTGTTATAATTTTATTTAAAGAAAAGGAGGCGTATGCCAGATAATAAAAAAATGGTTGAAATTCGTCATTTTAAGATGAGTTTCGGTGATAAAACTGTTATTAAAGACCTGAGTTTCGATGTTTTTCGCGGCGAAGTTTTTGGTTTTTTGGGAAGTAATGGCTCGGGAAAAACTACGACGTTGCGCGCACTGCTTGGACTATACCAGCCGACCGCGGGCGATTTATTGATAAACGGCAAGCCATATTCGGTGGAGAGCCAGATTCGCCTCGGATATCTTCCTGAGGAGCGTGGTTTGTATAAAAAAGAAAAAGTCTTAGACGTGATGCTTTACTTTGGTCAATTGAAAGGTTTGAGTCGCAAAGAAGCTAAGGATTTTTCTCTGAAGTTTTTGGGGCGCGTCAATTTGAGCGACAAGGCTAATACGCAACTTGATAAATTATCTGGCGGACAGCAGCAGAAAATTCAGCTTGGCGTAACAATTATGGGCGACCCAGAACTACTGATTATGGACGAGCCAGCCAAAGGTTTTGATCCGGTGAATCGCCGTTTGTTGATGAACATAATTGAGGAGCAGCGAAAAGCTGGCGCGACAATTATTTATGTTACGCACCAGATGGAGGAAGTTGAAAGGTTGTGCGATCGCTTGATTTTATTGAAGGACGGTCAAGCGGCGGCATATGGGACGTTAGAAGAAGTGAAAAAACAATTTGGCGGCGCGTCAATGGACGACATTTTTGTCCAAGTTTACGGCGGCGAAGCGAAGGAGTTGAGTGATGAGTAAAATGCATAATTTGGGGACGGTTTTCAAATTTGAGACGCTTAGAACACTGAAAAAACCGACGTTTTGGTTGACGGCTTTAGGATTTCCTTTGTTGATTGGCGTGCTGTATGGCATTATGTTTTGGTCGCAAAGCACAACTATTGAAGCGTCAAAAAATCTGGAAAAGCAGGAATTTTCACTGGAAGTCACGGACGATTCGAAGTTGGTGAAGCCAGAATTACTGACGGCAATTAAAGCCAAAACTGCCAAATCAAAAGAATCTGGAATTGACGACGTAAAAAATAATAAAGTTGACGCGTATGTTTATTTTCCAAAAGATTTGAGCAAGCAAAAGATTGAAGTTTACGGTAAAGATGTTGGGTTATTCCAAAACGGAAAATACGGTGCGGTGGCACAGAGCTTATTGAGTCAATCAGTAGCAAGCGGCGTCAGCCCAGCACAAGTTGCAATTTTACGCGACAAAATCCAATTGTCATCAACCACATATCTGGACGGAAAAGAGCACGGCGGCATTAATGAGATGATCGTGCCGGGAATGTTTTTGGTTATTTTGTTCATTCTCATCAGTATTTTTGGCAATCAAATGCTCATTAGCACTACCGAGGAAAAAGAAAATCGTACGGTGGAAATGCTGCTTACGACTGTTAAAACCGACACTTTGATTACGGGTAAAATTCTGTCTTTGATGGTGTTGGCTTTGATTCAGATTTTGGTGATTGTTTTGCCAGTTTTGGCGGGCTATTTGGCGTTTGGCTCGAAGCTGCAATTGCCTAATCTGGACTTGAGTACGCTTGTGTTTGATCCTGTGAGAATTGGTCTGGCGATCATAATTTTCTCCGCAAGCTTCACTTTATTTACGGGAATGTTGGTGACTTTGGGCGCGATGATGCCGACCGCCAAAGAAGCCAGTCAGTGGTTCGGAATTGTGATTATGCTATTCATTGGTCCATTTTACGGAATCACGGCGTTTGTTTCCTTCCCTGAT
>UNSP01000021.1 GCA_900556355.1 Candidatus Saccharimonadota bacterium
TTAGATTTTTATCGCGATAAAACGCACCGTCGCAAGTCGCACAGTAATGCACGCCTCGACCATATAATTCGTCTTCGCCCGGAACACCTAATTTGCGATGATTCGAGCCAGTCGCTAGCAAAACCGACTTCGCGCGGACAGATTGACCGTCAATTGTCAGTTCCAATTCGCCATCAACTTGCTTCAATTCCGTCACGTCGCCATACTCAATCTTCGCACCAAATCGCTCCGCCTGTTGTTGCAATTCAGATGCCAATTTCATTCCCGTAACGCCCTCGGCAAATCCAGGATAATTGTCAATTTGATCAGTAATCGCCGCCATTCCGCCGACCACGCCACGCTCATATAGCGTCGTGTCGACATCTTCGCGCGACAAGTAAATTGCCGCCGTTAACGCGCTTGGACCAGCGCCAACAATAATAACATCTTTAGACATTGAAACCTCGCGATCGATAATATTGCTTCATCACTTCTGGCATTTCTGGCTCTGGAATATCGGCTGGCTTTTCAATAGCCATCACCACAAACTTAAGCGGAGAATTTGCAGGAATTTTATCGCCCTGAGCTTTGTCACCATAAGCCTTATCGGCCGGGATTGTTAATTCACGCACGCCGCCAATTTTCATACCAATCAAACCCTCTTTCCAACCCTGAATAACCGCAGTATTTGCCGGGCCATCCATATTGAGCGGAGCTTTCAATTTGCCGTCAGCGATTGATTGATCGAAAATCTCACCCTTAGCGTTCCATCCAATGTAATAAACAGCCAACTTGGTGTCGTCCTTAACTTCAGCGCCTTCGCCCTCGACCAAATCTTCCTTAACAAGCTCTTTCACGTCACCAGCTTCAAACACACCAACTCGTGAACTAAACTCAGAAAACTTGCCGTAATATTTTTGGCTCAATTCATTAGCCTGAGCCTCTACTTTCTTTTTTCGCTCGTCAGTAGCCTTGATGTATTCATCCTGAGCTTTCTTAAACGCGGCTTGGTCTTTGGCTTCATTTCCAGGCGCCACCATCATAGCGACAAATCCGCCAACGGTCCCTAAAAACATCATGCCGGCAATAACCCAAATACCTATTCTCTGGCCTTTTGTAGTTGCCATATTCCTCCTTTATTTACTTTTCAATTATAGCAATTTTTATCAAGCGCAACAAATCACATTAAACCTGAGCGGCGTCGAATTCTTCCGCAGCCATCGCGGCAATCTCCTCAATAATCGGCGCAATGTCTTTATCTTCCAGTGTCCGCTCGGCGCTCGTAAACTTTACATTCAAAGTCACAGTTTTTGTCGAATCGTCATTTTTTGGCTGATATATCGCAATCGGCGTTATGCTAATTTGTAGCTCACCGTGTTTTTTCGCAACTTCTTCAGCGCAAGTATAAACCTTCGCATAATCAACACTCGAATCCATTTTCAATGAAATATCTCTGGCGGTCGACGGAAAACGACTTAACGGCTGGTAATTATAGCCCTGATTTTTACTCAGATTTTCCTGCAATTTTTCAATATCAATAGAAAACGCCGCTGTATAATCTGGCAATTTGAAGTTGCGTCGGGCAGACTGAACCAGCTCGCCAACAATTCCCAAATTGTCGCCGTTCTTCGCCACAATCCAAGCGCTGCGTTTCGCATCAAATGGCGCTGGGACGTCGCTGTCAGATTCCGCAATCTTCACAAAATCAACCTCAACACTCAAATCCTTCATCAACCTTTCAGCAATTTTCTTCACCTTGTAAAACGGCGCGCCAGCTTGAGGTTTTTTATTCGCATAAACTCCGTCAATGAAAGTCTTTTCAATCGGCAAATTTTCATCGTTAAATCCTAATTTCTTATCGTGAATTTTGCCAATTTCAAACAGCATAAATTCGTCATGCCCAGATTTTATATTGGCGTGAACTTTATCCAGCAAACTCGGCAAAATGCTAATTCGGTAATATTGCAAGTCTGGACTAAGCGCATTACTCAAGCGATACGCACGGCTCGGATCTTGCTCAGAATTTTTCAAAACGCGCTCATGAACAAAACTATACGTCAAAACTTCGTTCGCCCCAGCTCGCGACAAACTTTGGCGAATTCTCTGTTTCAATTCACGACGCTCATTCTTCGGCGCAGGCTTAATGCTTCGCTCTGGCAAATGACGTGGCAATCTATCAAAGCCATATAATCGCCCAACTTCCTCAACAATATCCTCAGGAAGCTCGATATCTGTTCGCCAAAATGGACTGTAAACCATCACGCCAGCTTCGCCATATTTATTACCATCGTCAACGATAAATTCAACATTCTTTAGTAGTGCCTCAATCTCATTCTCGGCAAAGTCAACACCCAGACGTTCTTCGACAAACCTTTTAGGAATCAACAATTCACCGTGCCAGTGCTTACCATCGACCAACACTTGTCGCAATGAAAAATGATTCTTAAATAGCATAGGACTAGCTTGCTCACCACCAACCATACCAATTAACCATTTTAAGACAGGGTCAATTTGTGCTGGCGATTGCCCCTTATTAAACCTAGTCAGAGCGTCGGTGAAAATTCCGTGGCGCATAGCTGTGCGACGTAGCGCGTACATATCAAAATTGGCACATTCAAGGACAATATTCTTCGTTTCAGCCGAAACTTCAGTATCAGCACCGCCCATAATTCCAGCTAGCCCAATCACACCTTCGCCATCAGCAATGACAATATCGCCAGACGTCAATTCATATTCCTTGCCATTAAGCAAACCGACTTTTTCGCCATCGTGCGCCATTCGCACGCCAAGTTTATGCCCGCGCAACTTGTCGTAATCATAAGCGTGAGTCGGCTGTGCCGTCATAAACATCACGTAGTTTGTCGCGTCAACAATATTGTTAATTGGCTTGCCGCCCATCGCCACCAATTGGCATTGCAACCACAACGGACTTGAATGAATATCTACATTTTTTATAGCAATCACAGAGAATGCGGGCGCAAGCTCATCAGCTTCATTAAACACTTCAAGCTCTAAGCCATCGCTATCTGCGAATTCTTGAATAGCATTATACCAGTCAGGACTATTAAACTGCTGATGAAAAATGCCAGCAATTTCGCGCGCCACACCAAGTTGCCCAAAACAATCCGGTCTGTGTGTAAACATCTTATTTTCAATTTCCAGCACGTAATCGTCCAGCCCAAACACTTCCGCAAAACTTGCGCCAGCTTGAAGTGTAACGCCAGCCGGAATATCACGCTCATTGATCTCAATAATTCCCTCGTGATCCGTACCAATCGCCAGCTCATCAGCCGCTGCCAGCATGCCCTGACTTAGAATTCCACGCAGTGGTCGCGCATCCAGCACGAACGGCTCAGCGTCATCAAAACTCGCTGGCACCGTGCTTTTTGGCGGCAACCAAATTGCCCACATATCAGCATGAACATTCGGCGCACCGCAAACCACTTGCGCATAACCATTGTCATCCCTTGGAACATCCGCTACGCCACCATCGTCAATTTTAGTCACGCTCAAACGATCTGCATTCGGATGCTTTTCACACTCAACAACTCGCACAATGCGCGCGCCACCATATTTGGCTTTCAGGTCAATCACTTCCTCGACACCGCCAAGTTGCTGATTGACACGCGACACCAGCTCATCAACTGGCGGCAACTCAAAATTAATCAATTGTTTTATAAGATTTAAGCTAACTTTCATACTGATATAATTATATCATCTTACCGGCAAGTAATCGACCTTAGAAAACTACAAACAACAAAGGTAAAATTGCTCTAGGGCAAAATACATCCGTCCTTGGGTAGGTGGAAGATAATCCTCAAGGACTCCCCTCTCTTCAGACTTGGAGAGGAGTCATTCCCTGAATTATAATATAGCTATGAACTATGATAAATATCTAGAACTACAAACTCGCCTAGAATGGTTTTATGATTTTCATCCAGAGTTTTTTAATGATATTTCACCCGAGCAGAAGAAACTGCTACAAAATACATTCCTGTACGATATGCCTGACGAACACTATCCGGAGTCATTACGGGATTTTTATGATAAGAATATCAACAACCAACCAGCGCTTCAGAATGCTATGCTCTTAGCGGTAGATACTTTATATAAAGCGGCAGGAGCTGGAAGCTTGTTTGATTATGATAAATAAAGCTTTTCTTCGTACGAACACGCCACCGAGCTTATAAGATTTAAGTTAACTTTCATACTGATATAATAAATTCATGATTCACAACTTGCATTCAGCATATTCTTTACCAGCAGACTACGATACATGTCATAAAACTCTCCATTTTTCACACTCAAAATAGTACAATTATAAAGACATGAAAAATAGCATCGGCATCACAATACCAGATTTTATCACTCAAGCTTTTCCTTTACTTAATGAAGCGACATATGTTCGTGAATTTGCTTCTTTCATCACGCTATATCCAGATGCGGTCTATTATCTTTTTCAAACAACAGCTGGCCAGTCGCTCATGTCGCTCATACTTGTAGCAATTGACTATCCTGATCCGACAGACGAGAGTCAACAGGTAAAGAAAATGTCTGGCGGTTTTGAGTTTGAATTCACATATCTTATCAAACCGTATGCTAATGACCAACACCTTAGAATCTGCCCAAATGATGAAGTAGAAGAACTATTTTTCGTCTCAGACCCAAATGGTCGTTGTCGCTATTATCTGGCAGCAGTCAAACAAAAACAGAGTTGGTAGGTTTATTTTGACTGAGTGCTTCTAGGCTCGAGAATACCCCGTCCTGGTAGCATAAAGCTGCCTGGGTGGGGTTACTACCTTGTTATAATAAACCTATGATTCATAAGCTATACTCTGCCTACGATTTACCAGCAGACCACGATACATGCCACCTATTTAAGCATCTGATTATTAGGCGGTTCTTAAAGGAAACGGAAAAAGCTGGCGGCAACCGAGCTTTTACTGGAGAGTTAGACGGCACGACTAGCGAATCAAGCGTATTTTTTACGTCCGCACTATTCACAAGCGAGTCTAATACATTATTTGAAAAAATCATCAACGATATTGCGCCTTTTGAGATGCCTCTTATTCAACAGTCCATCTCACACATAGAAGCCGAGATGCAATCCAACATTGATATAGCAGACATGACGCTGCTACAAGAACAGCTCGCTCTTTGTCAAAAATATTTTATCGATAGTCAAAAAACCACCCCCAGCAATTCACACCCAAAATCTAAGATTTTTCCTCTTAAAATCAGCCATAGTCCGAAGGATTTTACAGACGTTAAAATTGCTGACGCCAGCGATGAATTGACTGCCGCATTTTTCTGCACATACCCGATACTTTTAGAACTAGTGCGCGGCATTTGTTTCGATAAAATCTCGTCCTACCCATCCAGCCCAGGAAAGTTTATAGCGTACTATGACGGCAATTACACTAGCCAAACCTACACCGTAAAAAATACAGACCTTGCTCGACTGAGCTCAAGTGAAACTATACAGACATATCTACAAAACTTTGATATATCTTCGCACGCAACCGACCTAAGAAACCTTGCCGAAGCTTTCACGTCTGACCCATTTTATATTTCAGTGCCCATATATTTTTATCAACAAACCGCCACGCCACTATCCAGAAATGATCTAGCGAAAACTATAAACGTCGCAAATATGAACACAATCTTAAAACAAGTGAAGGCGACGATAATCCTGGATTATTAGCTCTAGCCGATTTTCTAGCAGAGAAAAGATTCTGAAGAGGAAATATTAACGCCGCCAATACGCAAGTTTACCGACAAACCTTAAGCT
>UNSP01000022.1 GCA_900556355.1 Candidatus Saccharimonadota bacterium
TCTATTCTATTATGTGTGACATTGATATAATAAGCATAATAGGTTTTTAAGGAGGGGTATGAAGAATTTATTGTGGAGTAAAGTTATTGGAGTGGCGATGATTGCAGGACTGATTTTGCCTGTGTCGGTGTCTGCTAATGGTATTGGCGGTCGGCCAGCAAATCCTGATCCGGATAATCCCAGGACAAGCTCAATTTTCATCTATAATCTTTCTGGTGGCGCTTCGAAATCTGACCAATTGTATGTTCAAAACGGGTCTGATAAAGAAGAAACGATTGAAGTTTATTCGGTTGACGGTACGGTTACGACGACTGGTGATATGACTTGCAAAGAGAAGTCAGAGGACAAAGTTGGTGCGGGTAAGTGGGTTTCTGTCTCTAAAAAAGAAGTGACTCTTGGCGCGAACGAGAACACGCTTGTTGATTTTACGGTAAATGTTCCAAGCAAAGCAGATGTTGGCGAGCATAATGCATGCATGGTTGTTCAGCGGAAGGTTAATCAGGCGTCAAATAATGCTGGCGGCATTCAAGTTCAGACTCGTCAGGCTATCCGTATGGCGATAACCGTTCCTGGCGATATTCACCGTGATGTGACGATTGAGAAGTTTAACATTAAGAATTCTAACAGTAGTCAATTGTATGAAATTGCCTTAAAAAATTCTGGCAATGTGTCGGCTGATGTTGACGTAAAGCTGGTCGTGAAAGACCCGATGGGGAATGTTGTCTATAAAAACGGTGGCGTGAATGCAACGATTGCGAATGAAACACGGCAGTTTAATTATGATAGCAATCTGGCGCCGTTTTGGGGCGGAAAATATAAGGTAGAGCTGTCGATTTCCTATAAAAAGAAGGCTGGCGAGTGGGGAATTACTCAGGACAAAAATGAGCTAATCACCAAAACCGCTGAGCCAAAAGAATTATTCTTCTGGCCATCAACTACAGCGCTAATGATGATTGGCGGTGGAATACTTTTGTTCATTATTTTGATAGTAATAATTGTCATAAAATCAAAACGGAACAAAAAAACTGTTCAATTTAAAAAACGTTAAGTTTATAAAAAAAGTGATAGAATAGATGTATGAAGAAAAGTTCTCTGATTAGAGCGTTTTTGAGCATTGTAATCGTGGCGCTCGGTGGGGTTTTACTGTTGAAGAATCTCGAAGTTATTAACATTAGCTGGGATATTTTCTGGGGTACGGTTTGGGCTGCAGGATTTGTATTGTCTGGGCTGGTGAATATATTCAATTATCGAAATAAAACGGCATGGATTTGGGGGGTTATTGCTGGTTGCGATTGGCATTCTGATTGGCTTAAATTCTTACGGAATAGTTGATGTTAGTATCTGGAAGGTATTCTGGCCTGTAGTTTTGATTGCTGCTGGTTTGGCAATGATGTTTAATACTAGCCCTAAGGGTGTTAAGCGTTCTAAAAAGTTGGATAAAGACGGCGCAGGTAATGAGAAAATTGCTTGTTTTTGGGGCGAAGAAGATTCTGTAAAAGGTGATTATACTGGCGGTTCGGTAACGGCTATATTTGGCGGCGTAGATTTGGATTTGCGCCAGGCGAAGATTAAGGACGGTGCGGTCATTGACATCTTTACGTTTTGCGGCGGCGTCAGCCTCAGTTTGCCAGACGATGTGATTGTTAAGAACGAAGTGCGCGGATTTTTGGGCGGAACTGATGATAAAGCTCTACCTAAAGATTCTGCCAAAAAGACTCTATATCTGAAGGGCGAGTGTATTTTAGGCGGTCTGGAAATTAAATAAAGTTCTTGGGATTTTGATGAAAACGCGCTACAATAACAGTAGGGCGTTTTCACGTATGTTGAATTGGCGTGAAATGAGCGGTTATCAGCCGTGAAGTCTGCGGGAAGAAATTGACATAAAGTCGAGATTAGAACCTGTCGTGAGCTTGCGTAAATAGCAAATAAAGAGCTGAAAGAATCACTTCTTTTGGAATCGAGATGGTACCGTCCGCATAAAACACCTGAGCGGATTCTCGAAGTCAAAAGAGGTGATTTTTAATTGAAAATAATTGTCGAAGGTCTAAAAAATAAAGGAGGCAATATAATGAAATTCAAACATGGAACACGTCGTCGAGCTGCGGAATATGAGAAAGATTGGGTGCAGCGATGGAAAGACGATGACACATTTAACAAGTCGATCGCGCAGCGTCCTGCTGATAATTCTTGGGTTTTTTATGACGGTCCTCCATTTTTGACGGGAACGCCGCACCACGGACATTTGTTGGTTAGTACTGTGAAGGATACGATGGGACGATTTTACACGATGAAAGGTCAGCGAGTTGAGCGCCGTTGGGGTTGGGATTGTCATGGGCTGCCAGCAGAAGTTTACGTTGAAAAAACGCTAGGCATTTCTAATAAAAAAGAGATTGGCACGAAGATTAGCGTTTCGGATTACGTAAAGGAATGTCGAGCGGCTATGGTGCGAACTGGCACCGAATGGGAAGACACGATTGAGCGAATTGGTCGTTGGGTCGAGTTTAAGGGCGCTTATAAAACCATGGATAATAATTACATGGAATCTGTTTGGTGGGCGTTCAAGAGACTTTACGAAGAAGGTAAAATCTACGAAGGCGAAAAGATTTTGGTTTATTGTACGAAGGATGCGACGCCAATTTCTAAGAGTGAAGTGGCTATGGAAAATAGTTATCAAATAGACACCGACCCGAGTTTGTTCGTCTACTTTAAGCTGGAAGATGAAGATGAGTATTTGCTTGTATGGACGACGACGCCGTGGACTTTGCCAGCAAATATGGTTTTGGCGGTAAATCAGGATGTCGATTATTCTTTGGTGGCGTACGGCGATAAAAAGTTTTACGTTGCAAGTGATCGTGTTGAGAAAGTCATGACGGATGAAAAGCACCAGCCGCTGGAATATTCAATTGTTAAGACGATTAAAGGTTCCGAATTGGTGGGCAAGCGATTTGAGCCTTTGTTTGAAAATCGCGGGCCGGCTGCGCATAAGATTCTTCACGCTGATTTTGTGACAACTGAGGACGGTACGGGAATTGTTCATATTGCGCCAGCTTACGGTGAGGATGATTATGAATTGTGCCGAAAAAATGACGTTCCAGTACTATCGCTGGTTGACGGTGATGGGAATTACACAGAAGGTAGATGGCTGGGTCGCAATATTTGGGAAGCGAATAAAGAGATAGCGAAGACCTTACTGGAAGAGGGTCGGGCGCTGAAAATTGAATATATTCGCCACGAATATCCGCATTGTCATCGATGCGGCACGAAATTGATGTACCGTGCTCACCCAAGTTGGTTTATGGATATTCAGAGTCAGAAAAAGGAAATGTTGGAGGCGAACGAGCAGACAAGCTGGACGCCAGATAACCTAAGGACTGGACGATTCCATAACATCATCGAGCAAGCACCAGATTGGAATTTGAGCCGCGATCGTTATTGGGCAACACCAATTCCAGTGTGGAAGGGCGTGAAAAATGATGGCACGGAAGTGGTGAAGGTGATTGGTAGCTTTGCGGAATTTGAAGAAGTCACGGGTCGCAAGTTGGACGATTATCATTTGCCACAAGTTATGGACGTTACGTTTGAGTGCGACGGCGCAGATATGCATCATATTGGTAAGGTTTTGGACTGTTGGTTTGAGTCTGGCTCGATGTCGTTTGCTCAATTCCATTATCCATTTGAGAACAAGGAAAAGTTTGAAGCAAGTTTTCCGGCCGACTTTATCATTGAAGCGATTGACCAGACGCGCGGTTGGTTTTATAGCTTAACAGCGGTGAATGTGGCTTTGTTTGGTAAATCTCCGTGGAAGAATTTGATTTGTACTGGATTTATCAATGCCGCCGACGGTAAAAAAATGAGCAAGAAGTTAAAGAATTATACCGATCCGATGGAACTTATGAATAAGACTTCGGCCGACAGTTTCCGATTCTTGATGCTTTCAAGTCCACTAACAAATGGCGAAAACTTTGCCTTGGCGGATAAGGATGTGATGGATGTAGCGCGTAAGCTTGGTATGATCTGGAATATGTACGACTTCTTCACGATGTACGCTGAAGTTGACGGCTGGGAGTTTAATGGCGATTTGTCAGATCCGCTTCGTGATTTAACAAACCCGCTGGATATTTGGATTGTGTCGAGGTTACATCAATTGATAACAGAGGTCGAGCGAGGTCTTGATAGTTACAATCTTCAGGATGCGACCAAGCCGATCTTGCCATTCTTAGACGACGCAAGTAACTGGTATGTCAGACGTAGTCGCCGCCGCTTCTGGAAATCTGAAGATGACGGTGATAAAAATGACGCTTACCGCACGCTCCATTATGTTTTGGTGCGACTAAGTTATATGCTAGCGCCGTTTACGCCATTCTTAGCGGAAGAATTGTACCATAATTTGACGGGCGATAACGAGTCGATTCATCTTAAAGATTGGTTGCCAGCTGGTGAAATAGATAATTCAATGCTACGCGACATGAATGCGTTGCGTACTGCGGTGAATGATGGCTTGTCGAAGCGCGCATCGGAGGGAATTAAGGTGCGTCAGCCGTTGGCGTCTGTGAAGCTTATCAATACTATTTCTCAGGATACACCAGCGGAAGTTGCGCAATTCTTGATTGATATCGCTAAAGATGAATTAAACGTGAAATCGGTTGAAATTGTTACAGATTCAGAGTCTGATTCGGCGCAACCGAGCGTTGTTTATGACTTAACAATCACTCCTGAGCTAAAGCGCGAAGGCTTGATGCGTGAAATTGTTCGCCACGTCCAAAGCGCACGCAAGCAGGCTGGTCTGCAGATAGACGATCGAATTGTGCTGAGTATTTCCAGTGACGATTCTGAAATATCTCAAGCTATTGACGCTTTCGCCGATGTCATTAAATCTGAAACGCTCGCCGTGGAATTGAATTCTGTGGTCAAAGAATCGGAAAAATATGACGCCAAAATCGATGGTAAATTGGTAGAAATTTCCCTGAAAAAAGCTTAAAGGCTAGTAAGTGAAATTAGAATATCCTCCTCTTAGCGGGGAGGATATTCTATTGACTTTTAATCGTACTTATGCTAATATATAGTTATTAATTGATAAAAATAAAAAAGGACTATACTAAGTTATTTTAAAATTGCATAAAAACAAATTTCTATTGTCCTTACGCTATACCAAAAAACTAGTATACCCCTTTTATTTCAAAATATTACAATCCCACTTTTATTCTAATTCATTACCATTAGAATCCTTTATCTTATTAATAAAAATCAAAATAAATTCAATAAATGACCATACTTCAGTAATAATCCACGTTATTCCCCCTGTAAAAAAACCTAATACCCATAATATAAATTGAACAATTCCAATTTTAATATAACCTAAATAAAATCTATGAATTCCCATTGTGCCTAAAAATAACGCTAAAAATATAGCAAGTAATTTACTTTTTGACTTTTCATTAACTATATATTTATTTTCATTTAAATTTGCTCCACAAAAATCACAAAACTCTTGATTCTTATCTTTAATTCTAGAGCCACACTTATAACAATAGTTTTCTCCTAACCCCCTTTTAGTTCCACAATTAGTACATTTATTACTTGTATTACTTATAAGTTGTCCACAATCTCTACAATACAAAAACTCACTCCTATAAATTTCTATATTAAAATATATAACAATTTATAGGATAATTATTCTATATAAAACATTAATTAATAAATATTAATTTTAATATTCTCCATAATATTCTTCTAATGTAAT
>UNSP01000023.1 GCA_900556355.1 Candidatus Saccharimonadota bacterium
CTCGTGAAGTTGTTGAATATGCCAAGTTTACTGGCGCACTAGTGGAATCTGAGCCGCATTATTTTGGCGGAAGTTCAAATGTTCATACGGAAGATATAAATTATGAGGAGATAAAAAAGACTTTCTCTACGCCAGATGGTGCGCGTGCGTTTGTTGAGGCGACTGGAATTGATACTTTTGCGGCGGCGATTGGCAATTTGCATGGCAAATATCCAGTTCCGAAAGTGTTGGATTTGGATTTCGTGGCTGCCATTCGTGAGGCGATTCATTGTCAGATTTCGTTGCACGGTGGGTCTGGCACACCGCTGCATTATTTTGAGGACGCTGCGAAAATTGGCGTTTCTAAAATCAATATCAATTCTGATATGCGCTATGCTTTCCGAACGACTTTGGAGAAAACCTTGCGAGAAAATCCAAATGAGTACGCCATTGTTAAATTAATGCCGCCAGTTTATGCCGCCGTACAGGAAGTGGTGGAGTCGAAGATTAAGGCGTTTAATTCCGTGCGAAAGGCGGTGGTTTAATGGCGAAAATCATTACGGTTGGTGCGGCGATTCAAGACGTATTTTTAAGCCAATCAGACGCACTGACGCCAGTTTGTGAGAGTCCAGAACACTGTTTTGCGCGACTGGATTTGGGTGCGAAAGCCGACGTAAACCAGATTCATTTCTCGACTGGTGGTGGAGCTACGAACGCCGCAGTAACGTTTTCCAGGCAAGGGCATTATGCTAGTTTTATGGGTGCAATCGGTCATGATCCAGCGGGTCAAGCGGTAATTGCTGACTTGGATAAGGAAAATATTGATACGCATTTGGTACGATATTCACTAAAATACAGTACGGGATATTCAGTTTTACTATTAGCCTCAAATGGCGAGCGAACGATTTTAACGTACCGCGGTGCTTCGACTCATTATCACGAGTCAGACTTTGATTTATCAGAGGAAGATGCGGATTGGCTATATGTTTCAACATTGGCGGGAAATATGCCGATGCTTCATAAATTATTCCAGCAAGCCAAGCGTCGCGATATGAAAATTTGCTTCAATCCTGGAAAGAAAGAATTGGCACAAAAGGATAAATTGCTGGGACTTTTGCCTGATGTTGACGTTTTGACGCTTAATAAAGAAGAAATGCAGCAATTGGTATCCGGCGAGGATTTGGAGGCCTTGGTTAGAAGAGGTTTGAGATTAGTTCCGGTCGTTTTGGTGACGGACGGCGTAAATGGCTCAATCGCAAGTGACGGAAAAACCATCGTGCGAGCGTTAATGTATGATGACAGACCGTCAATTGACAGAACTGGCGCGGGCGACGCTTTCGCTTCAGGATTTTTGAGTGAATGGGCGCGAAGCGGCAATTTGAAAAACTCTGTGATTATGGGCAGTGCGAACGCTAGTTCGGTGGTTATGAAAATTGGAGCAAAGGCTGGAATTTTATATGCTGGCACGGTGCTTCATGCTATGCCAATTCAAGAAAGGGAAATATAATGGCGCAAAATTTGGGAAAATTGTTGGGCGGTGACGTGAAAAAGCGTCAAGCATTAACCGAGCTCAGGCAGATGACTAGGGATGATAGTGATGTGCGATTGATTGCGGAGATATTGGCTAGAGCACATTCGATTATTCGATCTCTAGGCTTGGATCCGTCAAACACTACGGCAGAAGAAATTTATCAATCATTAATGGCTATTGCGCCGAAAGTGGACAAATGGGCGCCATTCAAGGCTTCTGAATGGGTGCTTTTGGACGTTGATGGGCAAGTTATTTCGTTTAATCCAATTGATATTATAAATAACTATCACTGCCAGTTACCTCTGGGGAAGCAGCAAACAACGTATGGCAAGCGAGGTCTGGGATTTGAGATTACGCGCCGATATAAAAACCACCCGCGCACATATAATCCAGCTGTGGAGCGAGTGGTTTGTCAGGGCGGAATTTGTTGGATTGAGCCGAAGCCTAAGAAATAACTATCGGTCGCAACAGGTTCGCTGATTTTTGATCAAATTAACTACCTCTGGAATATCTTCGGTGATTGTGTAGGTTTTTTCATCGCCGTCAGAAATTAACTTATTTGGAAGCATATTTTCGCAAACAAAATCATCCCATTTGCCCCAGAATTTTTTATCAAACAGAACAATTGGCACTGGCGCCATTTTCTTAGTTTGCGTCAATGTGATAATCTCACAAATTTCATCCATTGTACCGAATCCGCCGGGGAAACAAACGTACGCGTCAGCCAGAAGCGTCATAACGATTTTTCGTGGCGCGAAGTGAGTGAATGCGAACGAATCTGTCGTGTAGTTGTTTAAGGATTGCTCGTGTGGCAAGCGAATGTTGAATCCGACTGATTTTCCGCCAGCTTCCATAGCGCCGCGGTTTGCCGCTTCCATAATTCCGCCACCGCCGCCAGTGATTATTGTGTAGCCTTCTTTAGCTAATTGAAATGCTAAGTCTTTGGCTTTTTGGTAATATTCGTTATCTTCAGTTATCCTGGCTGATCCAAAAAAAGTCACGGTTTTATGATATTTTTGGAGAATTTCATAGCCGGCATGAATTTCGTCATCGACTTTTCCTAATCTGAACATCGCAGCCTGAATTTGCAATTCGCGTGGAATACAAACATTTTTCGGTGTCATCATTATCCTTTTTATTTTATGATTTTAACTTTATTACTATATCATAAAATGCCTATGGTTACAATACGTTGACGGTAAATAATCCATCATATACAATCAAAGCACAATCTAAATGGAGGTTTTATGGAGAACAAATCAACGGCTAATAAATGGCTGATCGTGGCGGTGATTGTTATGAGTATAATCATTGTTGTTATGGCTACTTGGATAATTGCTGGTGCTATGTATAAAAATAGTGACTCTAGTTCTTCGGTGAAAACCAGCCAAACAAAGAAAGACTCATCTGATTCACTGGAAAAAACTCGCGGTGAAGGCGAGGAGCCGTCAAATGAGGCAAAGAAAGAATATAAAGATTTCCGAACCAAAGGCGACGGTACGGGTATTCGTTTAACTTCAGCAAGTGATGTTGATAAATTGGATATTGATAGCTATTTGAAGAAGTTCTTGAAGTCTAAGGTCGGTCAGCCAATTCCAGAACGTGAAGGTTCTGTGTATGAGCCAATCATCGACCGTGCATACGGAAAATATGCGGCAGTATATGGCTTGACGAACGCTTATACTATTATCGGACCAAAGAACGGCACCGGTGAAATTGCAATTGTTGCGGGTACGCAGCAAGGTGGCATGCCGTGCTCAGACTTGAAGTTGGCATCGGTTCCGAGCCGCTTGGTTGATGGCAAATGTGCAGTTTCTGGCTCATCTCAAACTTATAGCCAAGACTAGTTTTCGTAAATATAGTAAAATAGAGAGGTGAATAAATTTCGCCTCTCTTCTTCATATCAGCCCACGGGTGATCAGCCGCGAGCAATTGCTCAGTTAGTCGATGGTTTGGAAAAAGGTCAGCGCGAGCAAACTTTGCTGGGTGTGACTGGTTCAGGGAAGACGTTTACGATGGCGAATATTATTGCCGAGCGCAATGTACCGACGCTGGTTTTGGCTCACAATAAGACTTTGGCGGCGCAACTTTTTTCTGAGTTTAAGGATTTTTTTCCGGACAATGAAGTCCACTATTTTGTTAGCTATTTTGACTACTACCAGCCAGAGGCGTACATCGCTTCAAGCGACACTTACATCGAGAAAGATTCAAAAATCAACGACGAAATTGATCGGCTTAGGCATGCGGCAACTTCCGCGTTATTGACACGCCGCGACGTGATTATCGTAGCGAGTGTAAGTTGTATTTACGGCATTGGTTCGCCAGAAACTTACGCTGACATGGCTATTAAATTAACCGTTGGCGAGCGCCGAGTTCAGGACAAGTTTATTCGCCTATTAACTGACATTCAGTATAAGCGCAACGACATCGATTTTGCGCGCGGAACTTTTCGGGTGCGCGGCGATGTCGTGGATATTTTTCCGGCAGGTCAAGACACTGCGGTTCGCGTGGAATTCTTTGGCGATGAAATTGAGCGGCTGACGAATATTGACCCTTTGACTGGCGAGATTTTGGATCGTCCAGACCAATTGACAATTTTCCCGTCCAGCCACTATTCGACGCCACGTGAGCGAATTGAAAAAGCGATTGTTGGGATTGAGAATGAGTTTAATCAGCGACTGAAATGGTTTGAGGATAATGGCAAGTTTTTAGAGGCGCAAAGGCTGAGTCAGCGCACCAAATACGACTTGGAGATGTTGAAGGAAACTGGTTTTGTGAAAGGGATTGAGAATTATTCGCGCTATTTGACCGACCGAGAACCTGGCGAGCAGCCGGCAACTTTGATTGATTATTTTCCGGACGATTGGCTGCTTTTGGTTGACGAATCGCACATGACATTGCCGCAAGTTCGAGGAATGTACAACGGTGATCGCGCCCGTAAGGAAGTTTTGGTTGAGCATGGTTTTCGTCTTCCAAGCGCATTGGACAATCGTCCACTTCGATTTGACGAGTTCAATCAGCATATTCATCAGGCAATTTATGTTTCCGCCACGCCGGGAGATTATGAACTTTCTCACTCGCCAAAGCCAGCTGAGCAGCTTATTCGACCGACTGGGTTGCTTGATCCGCCGATTGAAGTTCGACCGACCGACGGGCAGGTTGATGATTTGATGGAGGAAATTCGCCAGACGATTGCAAAAGGTCATCGCGTGTTGGTGACGACATTAACCAAGCGAATGGCGGAGGACTTGAGCGCTTATTTGACGGAAAACGGCGTGAAGACGGCGTATTTGCATAGCGAAATTGATACACTGGAACGTGGCGATATTCTGAAAGATTTGCGACTTGGAACGTATGACGTGCTGGTCGGAATTAATCTATTGCGTGAAGGTCTGGACCTTCCGGAGGTCAGTTTGGTAGCAATTATGGACGCCGACAAAGAAGGTTTCTTGCGTAGTGAGCAGGCGCTAATTCAGACGATTGGGCGAGCGGCGCGGCACGTTGATGGGCGAGTTATTATGTACGGCGACAATGTTACGGATAGTATGCGTCGAGCAATTGACGAAACGAATCGACGTCGAGCGATCCAGCAGAAATATAACGAAGAGCATAATATTACACCGCAAACTATTCAGAAGAAAATTGACGACGGGTTGCGCTCGATTATCCCACAGAAAGAATCTGATAAAAAGCCAAAGCTTAACCTGAAGAAAATTCCAAAAGACGAATATCCGGCCTTGATTAAAGATCTGACGGCGCAAATGGAATTACATAGTGCCAATCTGGAATTTGAAAAAGCGGCAGAACTGCGTGACTTAATTGCAGAAATTCGCCATACAATGTAGAATAAAAATATTATTAGATTAGGAGGGATTATGGCAGCAAAAGAACAGCCACAGCCAACAAACGTCGCGCAACCAGAAATGCCGATGCAACCAAATGCTTATCAGGCATATCCACAATACGCATACGAAGACCCGAACAAGGGCAAGGCAAAGATGCTAACTTTGGAATACGCTTTGGCAATGGGCTCGGCGATCAGAAATTCCAGTGTCGTTACGATCAAAATTCGCTGTACCGCAAACCGGTATACTGCCTCATCGGTTGTATACAAATGTAAAAAAATTTAGAAAACAGGCACAGGTAAATGTTGGTAACCTGTGCCTGCCGCATATACAGCTGTATTTAAAATTTTTACTGGGCGCCGATCTCGCCGCGGCTGAGAGCCCC
>UNSP01000024.1 GCA_900556355.1 Candidatus Saccharimonadota bacterium
TAGGCACATCAACTACAGATATTGCAATTCTAGATTCTGATATACGTGTGACGGGCGGCTTAAATGTTGGCGGCTATTCACTCACCTTAAATTTAGCTAAAAAAATGAATGTACCAATTGAAACAGCTCATCAATTTAAGGTATTAAACGGATTAAATCCTGGCCCAAGGCAAGCCAGAATCGCAGGAGCCTTGCACCCAAGTTTGGAAAAAATGACCAACGAAGTTAAGCGTGTTATGCGATATTACACAGACCGCTTCCCTAATGAGAAAAAAATCGAGCAAATTCTCATAGTTGGCGGCGGCGGTAATTTGCCAGGAATTGGTGATTTTTTCACAAACGAGCTATTAATGCCAGCGCGCGTGGCAAGTCCGTGGCAAATGCTCAATTTCGATGGACTAGAGCAGCCAGCAAAACAGCTTCGCTCCCAGCTATCACCAGTTGCGGGACTAGCCTTAATCAAGCAGGAGGATATTTATGATTAACCTTCTCCCTCCTCAAGAAAAAAAGCAAATCAGCGCCGGACGAGTAAATGTCATCTTAAGACGATATTGCATCATATCATTGATATTTGCAGGTTTGCTATTCTTAACTATTGGCGGATTTTATCTATTCTTAGAAAATAGCCGCACCTCAGCTCAAGCCAACATCGACGAAGGGAACGCTAAGCTTGCTCAATACCAATCGACGCAAAAAGAAGTTAGCGAGTTTAAGAAAGACCTCGACTCGGCTAAGGCGATCATTAGCAACGAGGCCCATTACTCTACAATTATCCCAAAAATTGCACAGTACATCCCATCAGGCATGGTTTTGGATTCTCTAGCATTAGACACTTCAGCGTTAGATAAACCATTGTCATTAACAGCTCTTGGAAAAAATAAGGATGACGCTATTCGAATAAAAACCAGCTTAGAAAAGTCAGAAATATTTAGTGACGTTCACTTGGAGACTGTTGTTTATAGCGATGGCAACCAATCGTCAGACAAGCCTGCGGATTATCCAATCACTATAACAATTAGCGTTACACCAAAGCCAGAGGTCTTAAAACAATGAAAAAAGTTCTAAATGCCAGTATCGCGCGAATTGTCCTGTCGTTATTATTGCTCATAATATTATCAGCAATGGTAGGATTAGTTATTTTCGCCTATTCATTCTTAAGTAAAACATCAGAAGAAGTTGGAAAAATGCAAACAGAAGCAATTGCAGTTGATGCAAAAATACAAAGTTTGCTAGCGTCGAAATCTCAGCTCGACCGCAATTCCGACACAGTTAAAAAAGCAAAGAATATCGTCTCAGAATCGAAACTTTATCAATATCAGAATCAGATTATTAAGGATTTAAATACCTACGCTGACCGCGCTGGCATTCCGATTAAAGCTTTCTCTTTCCAAAACGAACCAACAACTTCTGCTAAGACAGCGACATCTAGCAAGCGGACACCCGCCAGCCCTGCTGGAGTGAAAAGCACTTTCGTATCAATTCAATTGGGAGATCATATAGATTACACGAAATTCCTACATTTCCTTAGTCTTATTGAAAAAAATGTCACCCGAATGCAGCTTTTAGGTGTATCAATTTCCAGAGGTGCAAATAATCATGAAATATCAATCCAATCACTTGAAGTAAAGGTTTATACACGATGAGTCCATCAATATCAGAACAGCTTGAACCAATCGTAAAATCACTGTCCAAATTCCTGTGGCGATTTCATGTGATAATATATAGCATTGTCGTAATCGGAGGCGTAGCAATCGCGATATTTCTTTTGAGCGGGCTTTTAGCAGTTCCTACCGAAGAACCACAAACTGCATCAATAAGCTTCGATAAAAAAACCATGAAAATTATTAAAGACTTCCGACCATCAACTTCAGCAAACGACTCATTTAGTATGCCGGCTGGTCGCTCCAATCCATTTGCCGAATAGAACACAACCGTTTATAATATAGTTATGCTTATATCCGCAGATCGCTTCCTTAATATCCCCGTCATGAGTCCTCAGACGGGCTCCGAACTGGCGCGAACATCGCGGGAAATTATCAATCCGAAGAATTTGTCTATAATCGCATATGAGCTTGAGGGGCGACTTTTGGACCAACACCCTAGCCTACTTCGCATTGACGACGTCAGAGAAATCGGACCACTCGGTATGATTATCGATTCAACCGACGAGATCATCGGAATTGATGATGTGATTACCATAAAAGAAATTTATGAAATCAATTTTGCATTAAAAGACAAGTTGGTTATTGATGAAAAAAATAAGAAAATCGGAAAAGTTATCGGATATACGTTGGCGGCTGGGAATTTTATTATACAACAACTCCGAATTCGGCGACCGTTCTTGAAAAGTTTTGGCGACACAGAGCTACTTATTCATCGTTCTCAGATCATAAAAGTAACCGACGATAAAATCGTTGTAAAATCAGCGACTATCTCGCACATAGCCGAAAAAACACCTATTCCGCAGATAAATTCATACGAAAATCCATTCCGTAAGCAGTCTCGTCCACAACCAGAATCTACAAAAGTTGATTAATCTTTTGGGTTTTCAAGAGTCTTCTTAATGTCGTCGTAAGAAAAACCCTGCCTAGCCAAATATTGCATAAACTTCTGTTGGTCGCTATATCGATAACGTTTTTTAGCAATAATCTTCCGCAACTCCTCGTCATCAGAGCGAATATTCTCTTTAACTAACGACTCAATCGTTGTATTATCAATTCCCTTTTGCGCCAGTTCCAATTTCAAACGACGAATACTGGCGCCTTTTTTCATGAACCGCTGCTCAAACCAAAATCGAGCAAATTTTTCATCGTCCAAATATTTTTTCTCAATAAGACGATCCAAGACGCGCTCAGCAATCTCCGGCTTTATTCCAGGACGTTCAATAATTTTTCCAGTTTTCGCTGAACGTCGACGAGTGGCTAGTGTTTTCCGACGTAGATAATCGCGCACTTCTTTGATGGCTCGCGGACGCATTAAGCAGTATTCTATAGACCTGGCATATAACTTGCCAAACTGGCTATCGTCTTCTAACTTCGAAATTTCCTCTTCCGTATATTCGCGACCAATCTTAATGCCTAGTTCGCCGACCTGAAATACATCCAAGCTAAAACGATATTTCCCGTCAACACTTACATTGACACGATTTTTATCACGAGCCTGAAGAGAAATATCGGTGATTTTCATCTATATATGAATTAACTTTCCGCCTCCTTCACTTTATCACGCACTTTCTGATCAATTTCCGCCAAAACCTCAGGATTTTCCTTCAAATAAGTCTTCGTTTTATCGCGCCCTTGACCAATCGTTTCGCCGTTATATTTATAAAACGCACCCGACTTTTCAACTATACCGTGCGTTGCTGCCAAGTCCAGAATATCGCCAGTTTTACTAATTCCCTCGTTGTACATGATGTCAAATTCAGCCACGCGGAACGGCGGTGCAATCTTATTTTTCACAACCTTAATTTTTGTGCGGTTACCAATAATATCATCGCCAACTTTGATCTGACCAATTCGACGAATGTCAATTCGCTGCGACGCATAAAACTTCAACGCATTACCGCCAGTTGTCGTTTCAGGATTGCCAAACATCACGCCAATTTTCATACGAATCTGATTGATAAAGATCACCGTGGCTTTTGACTTATTGATAATTCCCGTCAATTTACGTAGAGCCTGACTCATCAATCGAGCCTGAAGACCCATATGAGAATCGCCCATATCGCCATCAATTTCAGCCTGTGGCGTCAAGGCAGCCACTGAGTCGACTATCACCAAATCCACCGCGTTCGAACGAACCAACGTCTCTGTAATTTCCAATGCTTGCTCACCGTTATCTGGCTGAGAAACCAACAAGTTTTCCGTGTCCACACCCAGACGCTTAGCGTATGCTGGATCAAGCGCGTGCTCGGCGTCAATAAACGCTGCCGTTCCGCCTTGCTTCTGAATTTCTGCAATAGCGTGAAGCGTCAATGTTGTCTTACCCGAGCTTTCTGGACCATAGATTTCTATAATACGACCTTTTGGATATCCGCCACCGAGCGCCAAATCCAAACTCAAAGCACCAGAAGGAATTACTTCAACATCGACTTTATGAGCCTCGCCCAATTTCATAATTGATCCGTCGCCAAACTGCTTAGTGATCTGATCCATTGCTAGACCAAGCGCCTTAAGCTTACCTTCATCAACTTTTTTATCCGATGCCTGACTTGACTTTTCTGGATTTACTGTTTTACTGTCTGATTTTGCCATAGCATTCCCTCCTTAGTTATTTCCTTTATTATACCGATTTGTCGCAAGATTTGCTATAATTACATTCATGAATAAGCGAAACGGTTTTACTATTATTGAACTTTTGGTTGTAGCGACTTTCTTGATTATCATCGCAATCTTGGGTTTCTCACAATATACAAAATTGACCAACGAATCAAACAACGCCAAAAAACGCACCGCGATTAACGCTATGCATTATAGCCTGGAAGAGGGTTTTTACGTTAAAAATGGCTATTACCCAGAGAAGTTAGAAGAAGGCACGCTTCCGACTATGGATCCCGCATTGTTAAAAGATCCACAAGGTAAGAAAATTGGCGAAAAAGACAGCAGTTATCGTTATGAATCTTCAAATTGTAATGACGGAAAATGCAAGTCATACAAACTTGTCGCGACGCTTATCGATGAAGATGACTACATAAAAGAAAGTCGCCATAAATAGTTAGCTAATCATCACAAACAGGACGGCCATTCTTAAAGTCTTCAATTGCATTATTGATTATCGCAATTTGCTTGCGTGGATTTGCCACAAAATGGAATATATATGTTGTTTCTTCACCCTCAGTGCTGAGGCGAATCGTGCCATAATTGAAAAGAGTCTGAATAACGCCTGATTGACGGAAGCTTGCATCTTCAATACTACCCAAGCTCACCGTTTGTTCGTGTCGATAAAATAAGCTACCCTGGATTTCCTGAATCACACTTTCGTTGGTCATGTAAAAGTGATTTTGCAAATATATCCACAAGGACACCGCACCACCAAGCGCTACTAGCCCAATAAGCAACATCGCCACGCCAAACACATCGGTCAGCGAAGGCATCGGCGAGATAATTGCGTCACGAGCAATCGACGGATAAAACATCACAAACACCATAATCATCACCACCAAGAAAACCGAAATTCCTGTTGGAATAAGCATGCCAATTGGATGGCGTTTAATGTCCAAAATAATATATTCGCCTTCGCTCAAATTGAGATTCGGATATTGCTGAACTGATTTTTCATGTTTTTGCTTCAGATCATCGCTAATAGTAAACGGCTTCGGGTCAATATCCCTGGCAACATGTACGACTTGCGGCTCATTAGCATATTGACTACGCAATCGCGGATCAAAATTCTCCCCATCAATAATTTCTGGCCTTGCCGTCACATAAGAATTCGTCTGCGCTACAACCGGAGCCGGACGACCAGTCTGTGACGGATGATGGTACAGTGGTCGACCATCAGCATCGTACGCAACAGGCTGCGTTAAATCTTCTGACGAGGATGTTTGTGGATTCATGCCTATATTATAACACGACAGAACTTAAGATAGTCTTGTTTTTTGGTGATAAACTTTTATAACTATTGTCGTCACACTAATTGCAACCATTCCAACAGCCGCAGCAATACCAAACCACGACGATCCATTCTTGCCTTCATTATTATCCTCAGGCTTCCCCTGAGCTTTCCTCAACTTCACCT
>UNSP01000025.1 GCA_900556355.1 Candidatus Saccharimonadota bacterium
CGTGTTGGAGAAGTTGGGCTATTGCTACGAATCAAAAGAATCTTACGATTTGGTTGATCAATTGACAGAGTTTATTAGCTATCACGCCATTGATCAGTCGGCTGATTTGGCAAAGCAATTAGGCAGCTATCCAACATTCGCGGGTAGTGGCTGGAGCAAGGGTCTTCTTCCAATTGATACGGTTGATAAGCTGTCGAAAGATCGCGGCGTGAAGGTGAAAATAGACCAAAAGACGCGACTGGACTGGGATGGTTTGCGAAAGAAGGTGAAGAAGGGAATGCGAAATGCGACTCTTATGGCAATTGCGCCGACGGCTAATATTGGTCACGTGGCGGGAACTACTCCTGGAATTGATCCGCAATTCGCACAGATCTTTAGTCGTTCAACTTTGAATGGAAAGTTTTTGGAAGTGAACCATAATTTAGTTCGCGATTTGAAGAAACTTGGCCTGTGGAACAATTTGAAAGATGAGATTTTTGCAGCTCAAGGCGATATTCAAGATATTGACGGCATTCCGCAAAACATCAAAGATGTTTATAAGACAAGCTTCCAACTCAGTCCGTATGCGTTTATTGAAGTGGCAGCCAGGGCTCAGAAGTGGGTTGATCAAGCGATTTCTCGAAATATGTATCTTGAGACGCGAGATATTGATGAATATGTGAAGATTTATTCAGAAGCGTGGAAGCGTGGATTAAAGACGACATATTATTTGCATGTTAAGCCGCGTCATCAGTCGGAGCAAACGACAGTTTCAGTTGATAAAATTGCAGAACAAAAGGTCCGCACAAATAGTAAAGTGCGCGGATTTGGATTTGCGAAAATTAATAAATAAGGAGGAAATTAAGATGGGAATTTTAGGTTCAGGATTACGCGATGGATTGTCGCTTCACCCAATTCGTTACCCTTGGGCGTACGATCTTTATAATCAAGCAGTGGCTAACACATGGTTTCCAAACGAAGTTCAATTAGTACAGGATTTGGCGGATTTTGAAAAATTGTCAGATGATGAAAAGCACGCATTGAAAACGGTTATCAGTTATTTGAATCCAAATGAGTTATTGATCAATAAATCACTGGCGTTCGGTATTTATCCATATGTGAACGCGGCGGAAGCTCAACTATATTTATCAAAACAGATGTGGGAAGAAGCTAATCACTTCATGACATTTGAATACATTATTGAGACATTTCCGTTTGATCGCGAGGAAATTTATGCTGCGGGATTTGGTAAAAAATCATTGGCTGATAAGGCTGACTTCCAGAATAAACATTTGGATGTGATGCTTGATCCGAATTTGGATATTTATTCGCTGGAAGGTAAGAAGGACTTCGTTAGATCTTTGGTGGCGTATAACATCGTGCTTGAGGGAATTTGGTTCTATTCAGGCTTTATGGTCGGCATGAGTTTCCGTCAACGTAATTTATTGCGCAATGTCGGCTCACTGCTGGACTGGATTACTCGCGACGAAAATCTTCACTTGACGTTTGGCATCAATTTACTTTTGACGATTTTGGACGAGAACCCAGAATTGCAAACACAGGAATTTGCCGAGGAAATTCGTGGCTTGATTCTGCAGGCAGTGGAGCTTGAGAAGGCTTACAATAAGGATATGCTACCAAAGGGGATTCTGGGATTGAATGCTGATTATGTGAACCAATACGTTATGCATATGACTGACCGTCGCTTGCAAGAATTAGGTTTTGAACCTGAATACAATGTGCCAAATCCAGCTAAATGGATGGCAGCCGCCAATGATACTCTGGAATTGGTGAATTTCTTTGAAAGCACAAACACTAGTTACGAAGTTAATACCACGAAGTAATGGGAGTTGATGATATGAACGAATTAGCGAAAGAAATATTAGATACAGTCGAAGTTGGTGCGTTGGCGACGGTGAATGTTGATAGGACACCTCTGGTGACGCCGCTACACTTTGCGCGATTGGGTGATTCGATAGTTTGGATATCAGAGCCGACTGCGCGCCATTCAGAAAATGCGTTTCGAAACGGTAAGGCGGAATTTGTGGTTTGGGATGATAAAAAGCGAGCAGTTTTCTTAAAAACTAACGTGACTGAACTCCCAGAATCTGAGAAAGAGGCGGCAATGGCGGCTTATAAAGAGAAGTTGGCTGATTTTATGCCACGTTGCCAAAATCCGCAAATATACGTTGCGCCAATTGGTGAACTTGATGAAAAAACTACAACGGGCAATTGGCTGCATTTTATTGCATAAGCACTATATCTAGCGTAAAATTAGTTAAGTAACTACTAAATATAGGGGAAAATGAAAATGAATGCGAATCAAATTATTACTGATGACATGACTTTGGAAGAAAAATTGAGTGCCATTGACGCAGCTCTTAAAGCGGCGCAAGAAGCGGCTGATGATCAAGCAAAGTCGAACGGCACTGTTGCGGCACCAGTTGACCCAGCAAGTTTGACTATTTGTGACGGTTGCGAATAGAGTTTCGAGCAGCGTTTTACTATTGACAACATAGCCAATTATGTTGTATAATTAAGAGTATCATGAAAACAATTGAGACTTTTTCAGGATCTGAGGCTATGAAAGAAATTGAGCCACAGAGAGAGGGTTTTTCTCTGTCGGTTGCGCTTGATTATCTTAAGAAATTGGCGTGTGGTAGACGAGAAAAGCACAGCAAGCCTTTTGGACTAACTAACAATTCGGCGGTAGAGAAACTTGAGGCAGCTGGAGAAGAATTGGGATTACCAGAAACAGACGTTCGGCTTTCCTCTGGACTTAAGCTGCTGATGGGCTTAATGCATGGCAAAAAGGAAGTTGAAATAATTGGCGAAGATATCTTAATTGAAGCCGCCAAAAAGTCCAAAGAAGAAGGTAGGGGAAGTGTTATAGCGCCAACACATTTCAATGGAGAAGATGTTCCTACGGCTAGTTATTTGGCGTCTTTGTTGAACAAAATTAATATTGGCGTAGCGTCGACTAATAGAGATTGGATTAAGAAGGGCGTTGGCGGAATCAATCTAGAAGCTATACAGTATCTTGCGTTTGGTGCTAAAAACTTTTTTGGTGTGCCATATGAATGGGTAGATAAAAAGAGTAAAAAACCGGTTCACTTTTCAACAGACCATTACGAAGAAGCGGTTAAATTTGTTGAGGATGGTGGATCTTTGGTTTTGGCTGGATATTCAGCGGATGACTCAGTAGGTTCAAAGCCTCGCAGTGAAATGGGCTCTGCAGCGATTCATACGACATTGAAATCTGGCGCAGACTTGATATTTGTTTACGTATCGTCAGAAGATAAAAAGCTTACTATTAGAATCATGGAAGATGAGGATGGTATGTTTGCGGCGTTTAGTAATTCATATAGAAAGGCGCTAGAGATGAAGGATTCTGATGCATCCGAGCGTTTATTATCGTCATGCAAAGAGTACTTAAAAGACGGCGAAATAGGTAGAATTATAACAGAAGAATATAAGCGTCGATCGGACAAAAAATAAAGTCTAGTTACCGCCGCCGAAGTCTTAGTTATTGACAAAATAAAAATAATGTGATATCATTTCACTGTATAAAAAATTAAAACAAAAAGGAATAAAATGGCTGAAGAAAAAGATATTCACGGACTTACCGAAGGTGTATTGAGTCGAGACGATATGTCGGCGTTGACTTACGTATTGCAACACGTGAAAGGATCCAGCCCAAGTTCGGCGACGAAATTAAGTCTGGAACTGGAAGAGCTTGACGAAACAGCGTAGGAATTTAGCTAGATAATAATCCACCTCTGTTGTATACTGGACAGTATGGAACAGATTATTTCTCAAGTAGTGAAGCAACTTTTTGATCAAGATATATCGGTACAATTGACGCGTCCTGATCCGAAGTTTGGTGACTTTGCTACAAATGTGGCGTTGCAATTGGCTAAGCCGCTAGGGAAGAATCCGCGTGAAATTGCGGAGATGATTGCTGAAAATCTGCGCAAGGAAGAGGAGTTTAGTGAAGTAAGTGTGGCTGGTCCAGGTTTTATCAATGTAAAACTGAGCGATCAATCCGTTCTAAATTCTTTGAAAAAAGAGCCGACGACGAAGCGTGTCGGTCAGACGGTTGTAATTGAAACCAATTGCCCGAATCCATTTAAGGCTATGCATATCGGACACGCTTTGAATGCGATTTTGGCGGACACGATGGCTAATTTGTTGGCGGTTGATGGTGCAATTGTGCATCGAGTGAGTTATCACGGTGATGTCGGAACACATGTTGGTAAAAGTATGTGGGCGATTTTGCGTGAGATTGACGGCGATGTGAATAAATTGAACGAAATCCCAGCTGATAAGCGAAATGAATTTATGAGTCGTATGTACGTTGAAGGTGCGCGTGCGGCGAAAGAATCTCCAGAGGCGAAGGCAGAAATTGATGAACTAGCCAAGCAATCATTCGTCCTGGACGATCCGCTATATAAACAAGTTTACGAAATCTGTAAAAGTTGGAGTTTTGACGAAATTGACTCTAATGTTGGGCGACTTGGAAACGTGCCGATTGAGCGACGTTACGTTGAGAGCGAAACTGAAGAATTGGGAAAATCTTTGATTAAAGAGAAAACTCCAGAGGTGTTTACCAAATCTGACGGTGCGTATGTTTTTAAGGGTAGCAAATACGGCGCGTTTGATAACGTGTTTATTGGATCTCATGGCAATGGTCTTTATGGGGCGCATGATATGGGATTGATTCAGTTGAAATATAAGGATTACCCAGATTTGGACTTATCGATTACAGTAAACGCCGAGGAGCAAGCAGCATATTTCCGTGGCGTGATTGCGGCTAGTGAATTGTCGATTCCGGCTTTGAAGGGAAAATTGTTCAATTACGCGACTGGCTTTGTTAAATTGGCAACTGGAAAAATGAGTTCTCGAACGGGTGAGGTCGTTACGATTGGCTGGCTGTTCGATGAGTTTAAGAAGGCAATTGAAAATGCTGGCGGCGAACCAACTGACGACGTGATCGCTGGCGCGCTTCGTTATCAATTCTTGAAAGTGAAGATCGGCGGCGACGTCATATTTGATATTAATGACGCGGTAAGTTTGACGGGAAACACGGGAAGCTATTTGCAATATGCGCATGCTCGAGCGCGGGGAATTTTAGCTAAATCCGATAAAGAAATCGCCTTTCCAACAGAGTTGTTTGACGAAGATAAGATGCTGGTCAGAAAGTTGAGTGAGTACGTGGACGTGGTTGACCGCGCCAAAGAAAGTTTGGAGCCTCATCACATTTGTACTTATCTGTTTGAGTTGGCTCAGGAATTCAATCGATATTACGAGAAAAATCAGGTTATTGGTAGTGACAAAGAGGCGCATCGTGTAGGAATCGTGGCAATTTACGCCGATATTCTTAAGGCTGGATTGGCTATTTTGGGAATCGTGGCACCAAATAAGATATAAAATTCAATTATAAATAGTAAAAGGAGAATTTATTATGGTAAAACCCAGTGTCGACAAATCGGCTAAAAAGTTGGTTTCTAAGAGTGTAAAAGCCGCGGCGAAAGTTGCCGCCCTTAAAGAGAAGAAAATTGCGGGTACAGTGATAAAAGACACTCACATGGCTGGATTTGTTAATTTTATTCGCGAACAGGGCGTTGTCGGTATGGCGGTTGGTTTGGCAATCGGTACCGCAGTTGGTGATACTGTGAAAAAATTGGTAACAGCATTTATTGATCCGCTAGTGCAGCTG
>UNSP01000026.1 GCA_900556355.1 Candidatus Saccharimonadota bacterium
CTCCGCACCCTTCGAGCAGCGCCGCCAAAGTTTGTTGTGTACGTTTTAATGACGAAGTGTAAGCCTCATTAAATGACAAGCCTTTCAATAAAGCACCCAATCGCACTGTGTCATTATGACCCTTTTCCGTCAAATTAACATCCGTCCAGCCAGTCCACTTACCGAGCAGATTCCACTCGCTCTCACCGTGCCGACTAATAACTAATATTCCCATTATTTCCCTCCAATCATCGGCGCAAAAAATTCTACAACTTCTTTCTTCACGCCGTCATTATCAATAATTTTCGTATTTACGTAACCAAATTTATCAATTGCCCAAAATCTGATTGCCCAGAGCAGCGACATATCTTCAAAATCAACCTCATTTTTGGCAATAAATTTACTAGCCACAATTTCCGATTCCTGCAATTTTATCTCAGAAAAAGCATCGTTTTCTAACTTTGTAAAAAACACAAATTGATGTGTCAAAAACTCATCAGAATGACGCGAAGCAACCATGGCAAGTTTCAGATCCTTAGGATCGACTTGAATATCAACTTCTTCTTTCACCTCGCGCACCGCCGCTTCCAGCGGAGATTCTCCAGCGTCAACAATGCCACCAGGCAGCGACCAATGGTCTTTATAACCAGCCTTGACTATCAATAACTCGCCCTGCTCATTTTCAATTAACACCGCCGCACTGGAAAAACGCCTGTCCAAACTTGCCAGCCAAGCCTGTCGCTCTTCATCTGTAAATTTCATTATTTAGCAAACTCAATTGCTCGCGTTTCGCGAATCACGTTAACCTTAATGGTGCCAGGATATTGCATTGTCGACTCAATTTTCGTCGCAATATCTCGCGCCAATTTAATCGCCGACAAATCATCAATCGTCTGAGGCTTCACGATCACACGAACTTCACGGCCGGCAGAAATCGCGTAAGCCTTATCAATTCCCTCAAAGCTCGTGGCAACATTTTCCAAATCGCGCATTCGCTCTGCAAAGTTTTCAGCCGAAACGTTACGCGCACCTGGACGTGCAGCCGAAGCCGCGTCACAAACTCGAACAATAATTGCCTCTGGAGTTGTTGCTTCGATATCATCGTGGTGCGCTTCGATTGCGTGAACAATCCTCTCGTCCATACCATATTTACGAGCTAATTCCGCCCCAATATGATGGTGTTTACCCTCAATTTTATGCGATACAGCTTTACCGACATCATGAAGAAGTGTAGCAATCTTCGTAATGCGCACATCCGCGCCGATCTCTTCAGCAATCATTCCAGCAATTTGCGCCATCTCAGTTGAATGCTTCAGGACGTTCTGCCCGAAGCTGGTACGAAACTTCAACTCACCAAGCAGCAGCAACATCTCCTTCGGAATCCCAACCACGCCAGTTTCGCGCATAGCATCTTCACCGGCTTGTCGAACCTCTTTTTCAATCTGTTTTTTAGCCTTAGCAACCACTTCTTCAATGCGTGCAGGATGAATACGACCATCCTTCATTAGCATTTCAAGACTCAAGCGAGCCACTTGTCGGCGAACAGGATCAAAACTCGACAAAATAATCATGCCGGGCGTATCGTCAACTAAAATATCGACGCCAGTTTCGCGCTGCAACGCCTGAATATTACGCCCCTCCTTACCGATAATTCGACCTTTCATCTCATCATCAGTCAACTTAACAGCAGTCACCGTACGCTCAGCAGTAACTTCACTACTCATTCTCTCCATCGCAGTCACTAGGATCATTTGTGCCCGCTCTTCAGCGTCATCCATTGCGTCATGTTGTAGTTTCGACACCAAACCGACCAAGTCTTGCTTAATGTCACGCTCAGTCATCTGCATTAACTTGTCGGCAGCGTCCTTCTTTTTCAATCCAGCGATTTTTTCCAATTTCTCCTGCTGTCTGGAGCGGATGTCGCGAATTTCATTTTTAAGATTATCAACTTCATCCTCATGCGCGCGCAATTTTTCTGCTCGTCGATCAAGCTCCTCCAATTTATTGTCCAGAGTCCTCTCGCGATCCGCCAAGCGATTTTCGGTCTTTTGCCATTCCTTGCGACGCTCGTTTTCAATCTTAAGCGCCTCATCCTTAGCCTTAAGGACGATATCGCTCGCCTTAGTTTTCGCATCTGCCAGATCTCGCTCAATCTGATTTTTACCGTTAATTTGGCGAGTTCTCTGATATCCAACAAGACCAGCAGCACCCGCGCCAGCTCCAATAGCCGCGGCAATAATTACTTCTATCATTATCATTCCTTTCCGATCAGCCGCCCCTGAGTGTTCGTCTCAAGGAAAAATATCAACAGCCAATCAACTTCAAACTATCTAATTCGGCGAATCAAAAATCACAAACCGCCGTAATTTAATTATACACGGTTTTGACGGTTTGGGCGATAAAAATTATTTTCGCGGCGCAGTGATATTCGCAGCAGCACCGTACTCTGGCATAACAATTTTTTCATTCTCACCAGAACGCAATTTGCCCAAAGCCAAATCGCGCCAATTGCCACCCATTGCGCCAACAATAGGAATATTCAAGCTGTCCGCCAAGGTATTCACAACCGTCAAACCAATTCTCAGCCCCGTAAAACTTCCTGGTCCTTTCATCACGCCAATGCCACTTATCAGATGCAAATCGCCAGTTTTTTCTTCCAAAAATTTCAACAAATTCCGCGCCAACGTTCGCCCAGCTTCCCATTCAAAATCCTGACGATTTTCTCCATTGACTATTGTTAAAAAACATGTTGATGTTGAAGTGTCTAATAAAATTATCACGCCATATTCTCCTTTATTTTTCTCAAAAGTTCATCAGATTTTTTGCCGCCAGGATAAAATTCCACAAGCCGCCCTTCTTCGCTAGTCGCAGTAATTTTTATCACCAACCGATCACTCGGCAATGCATCGTCGACAGCGCCAGCCCATTCAACTACAACAACCGAATTAGAATCCACCACTTCGCGAATCTCCTCGCTCATAATTCCAGCATTTCCCAATCTATAAAAATCGTAATGCGCCAAACTCAGACCGCGAGGTGAATCGTACACGCGCGAAATCGTGAAAGTTGGACTCTGAACTGGCTCATTGATCTCTAAAGCTTGCGCAATTCCCTTCGTCAATGTAGTTTTCCCCGCGCCAATATCACCGACCAATTCCAGAACTTCCCCGCCAGAAACAGCCCGACCAATTGCCGCGCCCAATTCTCGAATTTTCTCTTCACCAGAAATATTCACTCTTATATTATACTATGCTAGCTTTTTTTTGGCGATGATAGTACAATAACCATAAGAGTTATGCGTGTTTCAGACCAGACAATTGAGAGCATTCTGAAACAAGGTGGGGTTGTTGATGAGCCGCAGCTTGCTGATTTGAAATTGATCGCTGAACGGTCGAAGCAAACATTGCAAGAAACCGCTATTGAACAAAAAGTCATTTCTGAGGAAGATTTGACAAAGTTGATTGGCGATTACATTGGCGTACCTTTCGTGCGAATTGAGCCAAAGGATATTCCCGAAGATGTGTTGAAACGAATTCCTGAACATATCGCGCGCCAGTATAATGTTGTGCTTTTTGAGAAAAATGAGGACGACAGCTTGTCGCTTGCGATGGAAGACCCAGACGACGTGCAAGCGTTGAACTTTATTCAGAAAGAAATTGGCTACAACACTAAGGTTTTCCTAGCGACAAAAAGCAACATTTTGGACTGTTTGGAAAATTATCGCGGTAATATCAACGCCGAGCTTGATGAGGTTATCGCAGTCCAAAAAGACGCTTCCGCCGAAGACCAAAACGTCAGTCAAGACGATTTTGCGGAAAATTCACCAATTGCCCAAACTGTTAATTTGTTACTGGAATACGCCATAAAATCCAACGCTTCCGACATTCACATTGAGCCGCGCGAAGATTACGTTCAGGTTCGCTACCGAATTGACGGTGTTTTGAAGGAAGTTAACAAATTGCCACGAAACGTTCACGGCGCTTTGGTGAGCCGCATTAAAATTCTCTCCAATCTGAAAATTGACGAACGCCGCGTGCCACAGGACGGTCGATTTAAGATAAAAGTTTCAGGAAAACAATATGCGCTTCGCGTTTCGACATTGCCGATCGCTGACGGCGAAAAAGTGGTTATGCGTATTTTGGACGAATCGAACCAGGCTGTTAAACTGGATCAGCTTGGCTATTGGGGTCTGTCGCTTGCAACCGTAAAAGACGCAATGGCTCAGCCGAACGGAATGATCCTGGTGACTGGACCGACCGGATCGGGAAAATCGACCAGTTTGTTTAGCGTCTTGTCTGAACTCAATACTCCAGATGTCAATATCTCCACAATTGAAGACCCGGTGGAATATAAAATCCCAGGAGTCAATCAAACCCAGACCAATGCTAAGGCTGGGATGACCTTCGCCTCAGGGCTAAGGGCACTACTTCGCCAAGACCCAAATATCATTATGGTTGGAGAGATTCGCGACGGCGAAACCGCGAACCTTGGCGTTCAGGCGGCGCTAACTGGACACTTGGTGTTCTCCACTCTACACACAAATAACGCTGCAACATGTTTGCCACGTCTGCTGGATATGGGAATTGAGCCATTCTTAATTGCTTCAACCGTGAAGGCAGTGATTGGACAGCGACTAGTTAGACGCCTGTGTATGAATTGCCGCCAAGAATACACTCCAGACGAAGAAGAAATAAAGTATATCACCGAGACGTTTAAGATAAACACCGAGTCGATTAAAAAAATTCACAATCTCGAAGAACAGGCTTTTGAGGATAAAATTGGTGGTGACACACCCATGGGATCAACAGATTCAGGAATTGAACGATTATGGAGGCCGAACCCAGAAGGTTGTGACAAGTGTGGACATAACGGATTCAAGGGTCGCGTTGGCATTTACGAGGTTCTTGGCATATCCATCCCTATCCAAAAAATGATTACCGCCAATGCCACCAGCAACGATATTCAAGATCAAGCGATTTCCGAAGGCATGGTGACAATGCAGATGGACGGACTTATTAAATCACTGCGCGGGATCACCACCGTGGACGAAGTTTTGAGGGCAACAAGGGAGTAACATTATGCCAATTTTTGAATATTTGCTTGTCAATAAAAAGAAAGAAACCGTCTCTTCAACGATTGAAGCAGCTGACAAACTATCTGCCATTAATAATTTGAGGTCACGCGGACAATTGATAAAAATTGAAGAAAAAGGCGCAAAAAAAGAGCTTAGTTTTTCTTTCGGCAAGAAAAAGAAAGGTGCCAAGACTGAAGAATTGGTGATGTTTACTCGTCAATTAAGCGCCATGGTTTCAGCTGGCGTTCCTATTCTTCGTTCCCTTAACTCTATGGCAAAACACGCCGAAAGCGCTAACTTTCGAGACACGATCAACGCCGTTATTAAAGATATTGAAGGCGGCATGTCTTTTGCGGATGCTCTGAGCAAACATCCAGAAACCTTCAATGATATTTACGTGAACATGGTTGCCGCGGGTGAAACTGGAGGTATTTTGGATGACATTCTAAAGCGATTTCTCTTACT
>UNSP01000027.1 GCA_900556355.1 Candidatus Saccharimonadota bacterium
CTCAGCCGATGTCAAAATTGTTGAATCGCTGGCTGGGTAAGGAAACGCCGCAATTATATTCTCATCAAGAGCTGGAGGAGATTATTCATGAGCACGCCGTCAGGTCTGACAGTCCGGTTGATTATGACGAAAGCCGAATTGCGGCGGGTGCGTTGCAGTTTAGTAAAAAGACGGCTGGTGATTTGGTTACGCCGATGAGTGAGGTTTTTGTCGTGGATTTGGATGACGAGCTGGACGCAACTCTACTAGCTCAGATTAAGCACGCTGGACATTCGCGAATTCCGGTTCAATCTGGCGGGGAACTAGTCGGAGTTTTATACGTGAAGGATGTCGTTGGACGAGATTTGCCGTTGCCAATTAGTCAATTGTACCGCGATAAAATTTACGATATCGACAAGAGGTCGCGCCTGGACACAGTCTTAAGTCGATTCATTCAAACGCACAATCATTTGTTTGTGGTGATGGACGATGAGACGGAGCTGGGAATTATTACACTAGAAGACGTGATTGAAGAGATTCTGGACCAAGAGATTGAAGATGAGTATGATGAGGAATAAGATTAAATTGAGGAGGTCATAAAATGTTTGAAGAATATAATAATGGAGTGCCTGATAGATTACGACAAGTTACAGCCGAGACAATGTCTCCCGAAGTGCTATATACACTCGACACCTATTCGGACGTATCGCCACAGGATGTGATGTATATTGATGAGTCTAGGGCAGAGGGAAGTGGTCGTCTAATTATCAGTAAAGGACAGTCTGTTAAGCTGCTTGAGGAGGCTGATTTGTCTACTCCTGATCTGGTGATATTGATGAGCGTATGGCAGAGAAATGACCAAGGGGATTTGTGCCGTGGTATTGTCGCCGATTGCCGATTTTATAGCGGACGCTTTGATGTTGAGTATGGCGACGAAGAGATTGATGATTACGATGGAATTGATGATGAAATCTACAATAAGGACGACGAGCAGGTTATTTCTGCAGTAGTTGATTACGGAGATGATGGAGCAGTCAAGATTTGGGGAGATCCGACGTTTTTTGATGCCGCTAGATATATGGCTGGTTTGGTGGATAATGAGTCGATAGAGAAGAATGAGGTTGTTGCGGGCAGTCGCGAGACTCAGGACAGTGTGAGCGACGGCGAGTCGCGGGAGCGTGTGAATGCTGACTCTTTTTATAAGCGCGCGCTTAATGGCTTGGCGAAGATAGTTAAAGCTAGGCGAAAATAGCGATCCCCAAGCTGACAGAGCCTGCGATTTTTTGAATATTATTCTCAAAAATACCTTGACTATTTAAGGTACCTTGTATAACATAGTACTATGTATAGTAAATCAACAAGGAGCTTAATGTGAGAAGAATTGACATTATTAAACGCGCCGGTCGAAATTTGGGGCAATCAAAAGGCCGCACGATTTTAACCGCGCTGGCAATTTCAGTTGGGGCGTTTACAATTGGTCTGGCGCTGATGGCTGGAGAAGGCGGTCGGCTGTATACAAACAGCATGGTCGACGCGGCTGGCGATAAAAAATCTGTTTCGGTCTATAAAAAAGTGACCTCGTCGGGACCTGATAGTAATCTTCCAGAATATAGCGACTCGGAAGATACGGAAAATAGTCAATCTAAGGCGATAGAAAAATATTCGATGACTGATAACGACGTGAAAAAAATACAGAAAATCCCGCACGTGGAAAAAGTGACGCCAGCTTATTCCATGTCAGGAGTTTTATATGTCAAAAGTTCGGCAAGTGACAAAAAATTCGTGCCTAGTGTAACTGTGAAGTTTGATAAAACCCGAATGGAACTTGCGGCTGGTAGTTTGGATAATTTTATGCCGAAAAAGGGTGAAGTTGTTATTTCAGAATCTTACGTGAAAAAAATGGGATTCAGTGATGCAAAATCAGCAATTGGGCAAACGATTACACTAGGATTGCAAAAAGGAACTTCATCAAGCAAGGGTGCTGACAAGGAAATATCTCTGAAAGTCGCAGCGGTCGATAAACCTTCGGATACAATCCTGTTTTATCAGCCAGCTGTGCGCGTTTCTGTGGACGACGCTAAGGATATTTACGACTTTAGTCACCCTAAAGATTTGCCTAATGAATATTCTTACGTAATTGCGTCGGTTGATGATGAGAAAAATGTTGAGGCAGTGAAGAATGAGCTTGGCAAGGATTATGAGTCGTATTCGATTCAGGACACGCAAAAAGTTATTTTAACTTTTGTGAATGTGGCTCAAATGGCGCTGATTGGGTTTGGCGGCTTGGCGCTTTTGGCGAGTGTTTTTGGGATTATTAACACAATGTACATTTCGGTTTTGGAGCGAACTAGTCAGATTGGGCTGATGAAAGCTTTGGGTATGAGAGGTCGCGATATCGGTAAAATGTTCAGGTATGAAGCGGCGTGGGTTGGGCTTCTTGGCGGCTTAATCGGTGTTGGCTTGGCGAGTTTGATGTCGCTACTTAATCCTATGATTGCTAGTTTTCTAAAGTTGGAACAAGGCACGAATTTACTAGTCATTAATCCTCTGCAAATGGGACTTTTGATAATCGGGCTGATGATTATGGCGATACTTTCTGGCTGGCTACCGAGCCGCAAGGCAACAAAATTAGATCCAATTGAAGCGTTAAGGACGGAATAGGAGAGTTGTTATGATTGAGCTTAAAAATGTGACGAAAATTTACGGCAAAAAGAAGAACCAATTTGTGGCGCTAAATGATGTGAGTTTGCAAATTCCGACGGGCGTGAGCGTGGCGATTTTGGGAAAATCTGGTTCAGGAAAATCGACGCTAATGCACGCAATTTCTGGCTTGGATCGACCGCAGCAAGGTCAAGTGATTATTGACGGTCAGGACATTTTGAAATTGAAACAAAAGCAAGTTGACGAGTTCCGCGCGAGAAAAATAGGTTTTATTTTCCAGAGTTTCTTTGTTCAGGGCAATGAAAGCGTGGCGGATAATGTGAGTTTGCCGCTGGAAATTGTGAAGATGCCAAGGGGCTTGAGGGAAAATAAGATCAATGAGGCGCTGAAGGCGGTGGACTTGTATGAGAAGCGTAAGAATCGTGCGAAGGATTTGTCGGGTGGTCAGAAGCAGCGTTTGGCGATTGCGCGGGCGATTGTCGGCAGTCCTCAGATTATTTTTGCGGACGAACCTACGGGAAATTTGGATAGCGAAACTGGCGCGAAGGTGGAAGAGTTGCTGTTCAATTACAACAAGCAAGAAGGCGCAACGCTGATTATAGTGACACACGACGTTGATTTGGCTAAGAAATGCGATTATCAAATCTTGATCAAAGACGGCAAAATTAAGGGTTCTAATATACCGAAAGAAGGTAAAAGTGGACGTTGATAGCTATGCGGAAAGCTTGGCGGTCCAATTGCGAAAAGGATTTTTGGTTTATTGCGTTTTACTGGTTTGTTCTAATAAAGCGCAGTACGCCGGCGATATCGTTAAGCAATTGAACAATTCGGATTTAACGGTGGTCGAAGGTACGATTTATCCGCTGCTGAATAGGCTGCAGAAAGACGGATATTTGCAACACGAATGGCAGGAAAGCGAGCAAGGTCCGCCGCGAAAATATTATTCATTGACAAATCACGGCGATAAGTTGATTCATGAACTCAAAGATCGCATAAATATGTTAAATAATTCGCTTGATAACTTAGAGAAAGGAATAAAATAATGAAGGAGATAACCAGGATTCATCTGGCAAAAACGGCGTTTAGTGTGGAAATTGACGCTAAGAAATCGCTAGAAAAATATCTTAATTCGATTCAGAAAAATATGCACGCCGACGCGGAAGCGATGAAGGAAATTGAGGCGCGAATGGTTGAAATTCTAGCCGAGCGTGGCGTGATGAAAGAAGGTGTTATTAGCGACGATGACGTTTTGGCGATTAAAAATCAAATGGGCGAGCCGCGTGATTTTTCGGATGATAGTGATGGCGCAATTGACGAATTGACGGATGATAATGAGAAGCCAGAAAAGCAATTGATGCGCGACACGGACGGGGCTGTCATTGGCGGCGTGTGCGCGGGAATAGCGGCGTACTTTAATATCAATCCGTTGTGGGTGCGACTGCTTGCAATTGTCTCGCCGTTCGTAACATTCGGTACGATGGTGCTGGTTTATCTCGCGATGTGGGTGTCAATGCCGCCAGCAAAAACCGCGTCGGACAAATTACGAATGCGCGGGAAGCCAGTAACTTTGGCTGCACTTAAGGAGGCTTCCGCTGATGGAAGTTCAACTGTGTCTGTTAGAAAAACTCCAATTGCGAAATTTTTCCAATATTTTGTCGGTGCTATGGTGTTGTTTACGACGCTAGCGATACTGTTTGGGTTGATTGTTGGCGGGGCGCTTGGTGTTTCCGTGGTTAATATGCTTGGCGGTTTGAGTATGCAAATGTGGGCGTGGGGAGTATGGATTTCCTTGGCAATTGGCGGAATCGCGACGGTAATATTTGGCGCAATTGTAACGCGTGGCATATTCGCTTGGAAGGTCAATCGAATGTCTGTAATCACAATGATCGTGGCGGCGTCCGTTGTTTTCATGAGTTTGGCAAGCGCCGCAATATTTAGCGCGCACGCTGGCTTGGAATATGCACGTGAATCGCAGCAGCTCACGAAGAAAGTGAATATCGATATTCCAGATACGACAAACGCTAATTCAATTTTTATCGATATGCCAGTGGGGAATGTTTCGCGAATAAGTTCTGACAAATTTAAGGTGGAAGCGGAGTTTGTGGATTTACCAAAGGCGAATAAGCCAGAAATTAACGTGCATCGCGATGGTGATAAAATTGTGCTGTCCGTTTCTAAAAAGTGTAACGCGATATTCTTTGACGGCTGCTTGAATTTTTATAAGCCGATAACTGGCTTGAAAATTTATGCTCCTGCGAGCGTGAATGTTAGCGGTTTGTTCTATCACAGCTCGATTGAAGTGGAAAACCCCGAATCTTAAGCTCGCGCATTTGAATGATTTTACCGCTAATGCTACACTTGAAGGATGAAAGGTAATTTTTAAGCGTGGCTTGGTGGCAAGCGATTATTCTCGGCGTAATTGAGGGAATTACGGAATTCTTACCAATTTCTTCGACTGGGCATTTGACGATTGCTGAGAAGTTGTTGGGCATGCGAATTGACGATCCGAGTGTCGTGGCTTTTACGGCGATAATCCAGATCGGAGCAATTTTGGCGGCGGTGATTTATTTCTGGAGCGACATCTGGCGAATTCTGCAGGCTTGGTGGCGTGGTTTGTGGTGGAAACGAGCGCGCCGAAAGTTTGATTATAAATACGGCTGGGCAATTATTATCGGCTCAATTCCTATTGCGATTGTCGGATTATTATTTAAGCATGAAGTAGAAACGGTTCTGCGCAGTCATGGCAAGGGTGAAGCCGTGGACGAAGGACTCGCCTTTCTGCTTGTCGCGCTGCGAGGCATAGCGGTGCAGGCAGTCGGCAATGTAGCCGAAGTAGGATTGCCAGTCGCCGTCGTAAGCCAGAGCCGAGGAAAG
>UNSP01000028.1 GCA_900556355.1 Candidatus Saccharimonadota bacterium
CTGCCGTAATAATTCCGCAGTTCTCCCTTATTCAGGTAGCCGAATTTCCCCTTGTACCAGCCGTTTCCCATATAAACGGCAATACGGTTTTGACCGGGCTTAAGGTATGGCGCCGCATCATACGTCTGATACTGGATCCGGTACCGGTAATCGGTAAAATAAGGAGTCAGATACTCCTCTCCCACTTTCTGCCCGTTGATATACACTTCGTAAAGTCCCAGGCCGCAGATATAAAGCCTTGCAGACTTATCTTTTTCTTCACCGGAAAAATACTCCTCCGGAAGCACAAAATCTTTCTGAAATACCGGATGAATCTCTCCCACAAAAGGAGCTTTAATCCAGTTTCCCTTCCATCCGCCTTCCGGATGACCGCCTTCAAAGGTCTGAGCATCGCTTTCCCCAAAGTCTCCGGCATCATCCATTACCTGTACCTGCCAGTAATAGCAGATTCCCGGCAAAAGTGGATATTCCGGACATTTGGCGGCAAATAAAATGAGATGCCGGAAAATTTGGTATATCAGTCCTCCGATGCAAACTTCGGTTATGTCGAGAATTTCCTCGTCGTTCTTTTACTGCACTCGTCGGGTGAATCAATATATTTATTTGAACTATTATTTTTCGGTGTTTCGTGGGCTGTGCTTGGTGAATAATAGACGGAAAAATGTCGTGGATTTGATACGATGGCTGACGAAAAATACGCGAGTAACGCGGCGGCAATATTTGGAGCAATCGAAAATTGCGCGGGATATTTCTCGGAGTGGAAAAATTATTATTTCTGAGCGTGAATTTACAGGATTGATAGTTGGGCGACGGGACAAGATTTCGCTTCCTGTGAACGCCGCCGATGGCGTAAAAATTGATAAATTTGTGGAGCTTGATACGGGACATTTGTCGGTGTTGGATAGCCCAGAACTGGTTGCTGAATTGATATTGGCGGAATAATTATTTGCTATACTGTAGGTATGAGTAAGAAAGATGATAAAAAACTAATTGTTAATATGATTTCTGAGAGCGAATTCACCGTTCAAGGCCACGGTGTGCATACGGCATATAAAGAAATTACGGATGCGCTAAGTAAAAGAAAAGATATTGATATTGAAGTGAATTCTGATCGTCCTGCTGACATTATTCATATTCAGACTATGGGTTTGTATTCGTTTCGGCATTTGATGAAAAAAAGTGGCAAAAAAGTTGTTTCTGCTCACATTGTGCCGGATAGTTTTATCGGTTCGATTAAAGGCGCGAAATATTGGAAGCCTTTAGGTAGAGCGTGGCTGAAATTCTTTTACAAAAAGGCTGATTTGGTTTTAGCTTGCTCTGGTATGGTTGCTGATGAGTTGATAAACGATATGCACGTGCCAAAGACGAAAGTTCTTTACAATACGATAAATATGTCGAGATATAAGCATTCTGCTGCGGAGAAAAAGTCGGCTCGGAAGAAGCTTGGTTTGAAGGATGATGATTTTGTGGTTATGGGAAATGGTCAAGTCCAGCCGCGAAAACGTTTGGATATTTTAATAAAAGCTGCCAAAGAAATGCCAGATGTAAAGTTTTTCTGGGTGGGAGGAATTCCGTTTAAGAATTTGGGCGCGGATTATAACGCCATGCAAAATATGATAAAAAATGCGCCGAATAATCTCATTGTAACTGGTGTGATACCTCTGGAGAATGTTCGTGACTATTATGTCGCTGCTGACGTTTTTGTTCTGCCCGCTATGCAAGAAAACCATCCTATGTGTGTGTTGGAGGCGGCTGGCGCTGGCTTGCCGATCATTCTGCGCGACATTCCGCAATATAACGACACATTTAAGGGCGACGCTGTTATGGCAAAAACGGACGATGAATTTTTAGAATTGATCAGCAAATTGCGCAAAGATAAGAAAGCCTATAAGAAAGCGCAACTTGGTGCTAAGAAAATTGCTGAGCGTTTTGATAGTAGCGCTGGCGCCGAGCGTTTGGTCGAATTTTATCGATCGCTGATATAAATGGTATAATGGGGCTATTATGAGGATAGGACTTTTTACGGACAGTTACAGACCGTCCATTAACGGTATCGTTTACGTTGTTGAATCATTAAAGCGCGAGCTGGAAGCTTTGGGGCATGAGGTCTATGTTTTTTGTCCAGCAAAGTCTATTAGTCCGTCCAAGCAAGCCGAACTTCTCCATGAAGATGAGAATAGCCGAATAATTCGTTTCCGCTCAATTACGGGCGCGTTCTTTGATGATTACGACACGTCGGTGTTCTTCCCTCCTGTGGTGCAGCGTCAAATTGCTAATATGCATCTGGACGTCGTTCATATTTTTACGCCGTCGCAAATTGGTCTATTGGGTGTGAAGGCAGCGAAGAAAAATAATATCCCTTTGATTATCCAGCATTGTACGGATCTATATGAGTTCGTCGATCATTATCCTGCGGTTTTGCCGGGAGCTCTGGCGCTTGCGGGAGTGGTTTTTCCATTGTCGGTGAAATTGAACGGACAGGATTTGCTGGAAGTTGCCAAATTATACCGTCCGCGTAATGGCGTGACGAAATGGAATAAAGATATTATTGAGCGCGTTATTACTATTTTATACAGCAAGGCGGATGCGGTGATTGCCTTGTCGCGCAAAAGTCGTGATCAATTGGAATCTTGGCAGACTGAAGATTATGCGTACGATGTTACTTTAATGCCAAACGGCGTGAATGCTCTTCCGCGGGCGAGCGCAAAACGAGTCGCAGAATTTCGTGAGCAATGGGGTCTTGACGAAAAAGATGAAGTGTTTGGCTTTGTGGGTCGCTTGGGCGAGGAGAAGAATTTGCCAATTTTGATTCAGGCGTTTAGTGAGTTTATTGCCGAAGCTCGTCCGAAATCGAAGCTATTGTTTGTTGGCGATTTTGAATCGAAAGACTTTGGAAAAAATGGCGGCTGAGACGGATTTTGCGGATAGGATTATCTTTACTGGCGCCATGCCGCGAGAAGATCTGGGTGTAGCCTATAAAGTGATGAGCGTGTTTACTTTTCCTTCGCTTAAAGATACGCAAGGCTGGGTTCTTCACGAAGCTGCTCACGCCGGAAAGCCGATTGTTATTATTGACAAGGAAGTTTCAGAGGTCGTGAAAGACGGAGTTAATGGCTATTTTGCAGAAAATAATCCAGAAAGCGTAGCAGAAAAAGTAATTGCAATTCTAAAAAGTCCGAAAAAACAAGCAGAATTTAGTGCTGAAAGTAAAAAATTAGCCAATAAGTTTACGGAGCGAAGTCAAGTGAAGAAGCTTGAAAAGCTTTATCAAAAGCTAATTGACGCGCGCGAAAATCAATAAATCTCAGGCTGATTTTGTAATCGGTGCGGCTATCTATTAGAGATGAGTCTTTTAGTTTCCCTGTCTTGGTCGCGGCGTTTGATGGTTTGGCGCTTGTCATAATTTTTCTTACCTTTTCCGAGCGCGATTACAACTTTAATGAATTTTCCGTTGGTCAACAATTTGGTCGGGACAATTGTCATTCCCTGTTTTTTGGCTTCTGTAAAATTGGACAATTGCTTTTTACTTACCAATAATTTCCGCGCCGAAGTGTCGACTGAACGACTATTTGCTTCTCCGCGAACGTTTAATCGCAGTGAAAAGCTGGCGTTATTTAGCCACAATTCGCCGTTCCTTAAGCTAACAAATGAACCTTTAAGCTGGATGTGGCCTTCTCTGGCGGCTCGCACTTCCATTCCAGTTAAAACTAAGCCGGCAACGATTTCTTCGCCAAGTTCATAATCAAACCGTGCGCGACGATTGACAATATTCTGTGTGGCTGGTTTTTTAGCTTTTGGCTTTGACATGGATTATATTATAACAAAACTTAACGCGACAGTATATTTAGGCTAGTTTGGTGCGGCTGAAATATGACTTATGTTACAATATCTCAAGCATGATAGCCGATATTCACATTACTGAAAAAAGTTTTGGCGATAAGACGTTAATGAAAGACGTCAAGTTTAGTGTGGACGATGGCGAGAAAGTCGGCGTGGTTGGTCGTAACGGCGTTGGTAAGTCGACACTTTTTGGAATATTGGCGGGCACAGATAACGATTATACTGGTGAGGTTATTTTTCGCCGTGGTATTACGATTGCGACTACAGCTCAGGAGCATCACGGTTTGGGTGAGCAAACGGTCATGGCGTACATTCTTAGTGGACTTCCGGAATATTCCAAGCTAAAGAAAATTATCGATGAATATCCGCTGACTATGGGCGACAATATGCGAAAAATTGAAGAATATACACAGGCTCTGGAGCGATTTGATCAAAAAGGATTTTATCAAGTTGAAGAAAAAATTGAGCGAGAGCTGAACAATTTTCAGCTTGAAGGTTTTGGTAATCGAAAGATTTCTTCCCTGTCTGGTGGGCAAAAAAGATTAGTTGAGATTGTTAAAATTATGCACTCGGAGGCACATTTGGCGCTGATTGACGAGCCGACCAACCACATGGATTACGTTGCGAAACAGCAGTTTATTGACTGGATGAATTCGCAGCCGCATCAAGCGATGCTAATCATTACGCATGATCGCGATGTACTTGGGCAAGTTGATAGAATAGTTGAAATTAAGGACGGTCAAGCTGTTAGTTACCGCGGAAATTATGATGCGTATTTGAAGCAGAACGCTCAAGCGACGACAGCTGGAATGAATAATTTTGAGCAGATTGAGAAGCGAATTGTTAACCTGAAGCAAAAAGTTTTGGACTATCAGCGGCTTAAGGAAAAATCGCGAAATCCTGGCACGATTCAGAAGTTTAAGCGCTTGGAAAATGAGGCGCGGGCGGAGCTAGCGGAATTATCAGAAATGGAAAAGCCGACGTTTTGGATTGACAAAGAATCTGCTAGCCAATTGGATTATAAATCGGCCGAGCGTTACGGAAAATTCAAGTCGCGTAATATTCGTCTGAGTATGAAAGACGCTTCCAGTCGCAGTCAGCACGTGTTGGTTCGCGCGGAAAATGTGGCGGTTGGGATTGGTGGGCGGATATTGTTTGAAGATGTGAATATTGATTTGCGTGAAGGTGAAGCGATTGAAATTAGAGGTCGCAATGGCGCTGGTAAGACTACGTTGATTCGGATGATTTTGGCGTCGGGCAAGAGTTTTGACGGCGGTCCTATTCTTTATTCTGGCGATATTTTCCTTGATCCGCAGGTTCGAATTGGCGTTTATGAGCAAGAAATTGACGAGCGATATCTGTCTGATCCGTTAGAAAAAGCGATTGAAAAATTGTATATGAGTCGCGATTTGTCGATTTCTGATACGAAAATTCGGCAACTTTTGGCAGATTATTTGTTCACGGACGCTGATCGAATGACGCCGCTGGCTCGCTTATCTGGCGGTCAAAAGGCGCGTTTTCAGATTATTTCCATGCTGGCGAACGACCCGCAACTGCTAGTTCTAGACGAGCCGACGAACCACTTGGATTTGCCGAGTATCGAAGAGCTGGAAACGGCGTTGGCCAAATATTCCGGCGCGATTCTTTACGTCAGCCACGATAATTATTTCCG
>UNSP01000029.1 GCA_900556355.1 Candidatus Saccharimonadota bacterium
ACCACTGTTTTAGTGCTTCTTTTTGCAACATTGTTGCATTAAGCGATTGCTCTTCGATAGCTCTACAAATTGAATCTTTCGCGTCAACTAGCCTGTAATGCAAATGCCTAACCACTTCTCGCTTGTCAGGAAACAGCAATTGCGCGGCGTTACTCGGCGTAGCTGCGCGAACGTCCGCCGCCAAATCACATAAACTCTCATCAATCTCATGACCAATTCCAGTCATTGTCGGAATGCGACTGCTCGCCACCGCGCGTACCAGTTTTTCATCGTTAAAACTCGCCAAATCTTCCGCACTGCCACCGCCACGAATCAAAATAATCACATCTGGAGATTCTGACATTTGATTAAAATATGATATTGCTCGCACAGCTTGATCTGCAGCATTCGCACCCTGCACATTAACATCGGCGACTACGAATTTCACACCACCCCAACGCTCACCAGAAATCTTAATAAAGTCCGCATATCCCGCCGCTTTTGTACTGGAAATAACAGCCACCCTCTGAGGATATTGCGGTAATGGACGCTTTCTTTCAGAATTAAACAAACCCTCGACTGTTAATTTTTGTTTCAAAAGCTCAAAACTTCGCTTCAAACTTCCCTTGCCCAATGGGCGAATCTCTTGAACATTCAGGCTAAAGGCACCATTATCCCTAAGCGCCGGCATCGCTCGAACGACAACTTTCATTCCATCTTCAATTGGCGTACGTAAATTGCTAAAACCAACAAAACACCGAACCAGCCCGTCGTCATCTTTCAGATCGAAAAAGGCGTATTTCGGAGGATAAGACTTGAAACTAGAAACCTCGCCCTCAACTTCAACCATTCCAGCAAAAGCCACGTCAAAAGTTTGATTGACAACTGCTATGAAATTGCTAACGCTAAATCTGGGAATCATCTGGCTTGCCGTATTTAATCAGTGCGTGTTGATAGAAAATATAGCCAAAGATAATCGTGCCAGTAAGTAAAATTGCTCGCGTCAGAATTATTCCAGCAATCGCCAAATCCGGCGGAGTGCCCGCCATGCTTAAGAAAATAATCATAATAGTTTCATAAACTCCCGTCCCTCCAGGCGTAAACACGACAATCGCTGCCAATCCCGCCACACCGTATCCAACCATCAAAATTGCCGGATTAACAAAAACACCCAGCGACAGAAACGCCACAGCAAACATCGCCACATCAAAAACAGTATAAACAGCTCCCCAAATCATCGGTTTTATCAGAAGTTTCGGATGATTGGACAAATCTTGAAAATCGTCCTGCATGTCAACAAAAAACTCTTCCACTTTCTTCGACTTCATTACTCGACGTTTTTTACCCAAGGTCACAATTTTCACCAATGTATTGATGAACTTAGACAATTTAGCGGCAGTCATCTGCATACGACGCTTTGACGAAAACACGAAAATTAGACCAAACGTCAGCGCCAAAACCACGATAATCAGCAAGAAACTTGCCGCAACGATATAACGATTAACCTTACCGTCAATAGCCAGCGCCAACACAGCAATCACCAACAAAACCAAAAGCGACAAAAATCCCGTAACGTAACGAATCACCTGCGCAAATGTCGAACGCGCCGAACTCACGCCGAGCTTGTGCATTCGCCACGTCGTATACGAAATTCCACTAACTCCGCCCGACGGAAAAATGTGATTGACCAAATTAAGCTCCAGCGCAATCCTCGTCTGCTCCAGCCTGGAAATATGATGAATCAGATTCTTCTCTCTTAAATACGAAAAAATCATCTCGCCGCCAGCAAAGTATACGATAATCTGAAACGGCAATAGTAAGAATAATAGCCATAAATCCGCGTGCAAAAACAGATTCCACGCCTTAACGAGCTCATGCCTAGATAGAAAAATTATTATTGCCAAAACCACCAACGTCAAAACGCTCATAATGGCTCGTGGCGATTTCAACAGTTGCAACACCTTCGGTAACATAACCTTCATTATACCACGATAAATGTTATAATTACGATATGTTTATAGCTATTCTTGGCCGTCAACCAGAAATCTCTATCGCTGAATTAGAGGCGGTTTACGGTACTCAAAATGTCCAAAAAATCTCCAATCAAGCCGCCACGGTTAATTGCGACAATTTTTCAATTGACAACCTCGGTGGAACGATTAAATGCGGACAAGTCATCACGAAAATAAAGTCGCAAAAATCAGACCGCAATACCCTGCTCCAAGCCTCAAAAATTATTGTTGAAAAATACACGAAAAAACTTTCGAATAGTCAGAAAAAAATAACCATCGGAATAAGTTTTTATGGCAATAAAATGGATCCGCGCTACATTCAAAAAATAGGAATTATCCTGAAAAATAACCTGAAAAAATCTGGCGTCAGTTTGCGTCTAATTCCTAATAAAACCGCGGCGCTGTCCACTGCGACCTCTCACAATAATAAACTCGGCAGGTCTGAGGCGAAAATTGAAATTATCATAGCTAAGAACGTGTACGGAGATTTGATAATCGCTGAAAGTCGTGGCGCTCAAAATATCAATTCGTACACTCAGCGCGACCGCGGACGACCAAAGCGCGACGCCTTCGTGGGAATGCTTCCGCCCAAGCTTGCACAAATTATGATTAACCTATCTGGTGCAAAACCTAACAATTACCTCTGGGATCCGTTTTGTGGCACAGGAACGGTACTACAAGAAGCTGCACTTATCGGCGTGAATGCTTATGGCAGCGATTTGAGCGATAAGATGATATCTTACACGACCGAAAATATGAACTGGGTGGAAAAAACTTTTTCGACAAACACTTTCTGGCAAGCGCATCAGGCCGACGCTACCTCTGTAAAATTGACAAGTGAGCAGAAGGAGCAGATTTCTCGTGTTGTTTGCGAAACATATTTAGGTCAGCCATTTTCCGCACCACCTAGCCCAGAAAAACTTCACGAAGTAGTCGGAAATTGTAATCACATAATTAGCGATTTTCTACAAAATATCCATTCGCAAATTCGCCCAGACACGACACTTTGTATAGCCGTTCCAGCGTGGCAAAATCACGAAGGTAAATTCACCCACTTGCCTCTGATAAAGAATCTTAAAAAACTTGGATATCAACAAATTATCGATAAAAATCTCTTATATTACCGTGAAGATCAAGTTGTTGCCAGAGAAATATTGGTATTAAAACCCGCAGATATAGCCAAAACCGCTTGACAACTGGCTTTATTTTCGATAAACTAGAACAGATTGTTTTATAGAAACTATAAGGAGTAAAGAATGTCAAAGGTTAAAGCTGGTGGTTCTAGTAAGAATATCCACAACAATGCTGGTCAACGTCTTGGCGTTAAGCGATTTGGCGGTCAAAAAGTTTCCGCTGGAGAAGTTCTAGTTCGCCAAACTGGTGCCACAAAGATCGCTGGTGACGGTACATACGTTAGCCGCAATTTCACCATCCACGCTGCAAAAGATGGCGTAGTTGGCTTTAAGTCAGTTAAGAAAACCAAGTTTACCGGCAAATCAGAACGCCGAACGCAAGTTGTTGTTCTTTAATCGGTAAAAACTTTTTATTAAAATAGCTCCGGTAAATACGGAGTTATTTTAATACCAATCACCTCTCTTGATAATATCCTTCACGCTTAATTCCCTCAACATCACCTACGATACCCAGACGGCGCCTACTAGCTGTCGACAAATCACTAATAATTTCACCAATCACCTGAGATATATTACTTTTATAGCCGTCGGCTCCCCATCTGTCATTCTGCCACCCCTCAATATAACGTCTTATTCTTATTAATTTATCCAACAAGTCATTAGTTACTTCACCCAGAACCGTATTATCCTCACCCATCCGATCTACATGCTCAGTTAGCTTAACCAGACGCCTACGCTTCTCGTCTTCATTTTCAATCTCACTTTTTAGACCCTCCAGAAGACTATTTATATCATTCTTAAATTTATTCACAGACTCAGCCCTAGAAGCCTCAAGATTTCTAATTTTACCTGACTCAGATGTTATCATTTCTGAGATCGCAGGATTATTCATTGCTGTTGGATTATATTTAATTAGCCCCCTCAGCCGATCCAGCTCTCCAGTTATATATTGAGCCTTTGCAAAAAACTGATTATCATTATCTTCGGTAAGTTGTTTAAAACTGTCAATCGCAATCTTAAAGTCCTCAGGCAATATGTCGACATTGGCTTCGTTCGTCTCCATCGGCTTTTCAACCACTGGGTTTTCAACCGATTTAGCTGCTGACAAATTTACTGAGTCAGTGCTTGCCTCACTCGTTTCTATTGGCTTCTCAACTGGTTCAGTTACCACCAAATCCGCTGGGCTAGTACCTACCTTATCTGTCTCCGCTGGCTTTTTAGCTGGCTCAACCGCTGGCAAACCCACTGAGCCATTGACTTCGGTTGCCCTGATCAACTCCATGGTCGATTCAGGTATCTTCAAGACTGGTGAATCGATGCCAATCTCATTCGTTTTCACTGGCGAAACTTCAACAGTCTTAACGGCTAGACTCCCCATTGCGAGACTAACTTCATCATTTAAAGACTTCTCAGAATTATCTTCTGTATCCAAGTCATCGCTAGGAGTTTCTGGAGACGCTTTCACATCCAACAGCTCATTCCATTCACTATCCGGATGTTTCTGCCGCCAAATCTGCTTAGCTTCTTCAATCATTTCCTTAGGAGTTTTTCCATAAAGATACTTAATGTAATCTTCATTTAGACCCTGAATGTCCTCCAACGGTACAAACTCAGTTTTAATATTAGTTCCAACCAGTTTATATGCTTCCATAAGCAGCTTAATCGGACCAATACCCTCCTCAGAATCAGTGTCACACACGACCGACATACCAATAGGATTCCAACCTCTGTCATACTTAACACCCTCTCCGTCTTGACCACTGCGAATAACGGTTAGTGGACGCCTTGCATTATCTGGATCGGTATCAACAGGAAAAGTTGCAACTACATAATCTTCCGGCGTTTCTTGTTTTTGTTCGAGGCTCTGTGTTGGTTTTGGTTTTTCCATATATAACTACTTTATACCAAAAAACAAACAAAAAGTCAACCCCCTAAGAGGCTGACTTTTCGCTCGATTTACTTCTCTATTGCATACCCAAATGGTGCTTTACACGAGCCACAACGTCACCAATTACAACCTGAGATTTCACCAAGTAATCATCAACGCCCAAGCTCTCAGCACGCTCCTTATCCTTTGGCTGACTAAGTGCCGTTAACATGATAATCCTCACGTTAGCAGTTTCTGGCGTATTGCGAAGAATATCCAGGACGTCAAAACCGCTAATCTTTGGCATCATCACGTCCAGAAGCACCAGGGAAATGTCTTTCTGTGCAAAGAATATATCCACTGCCTCCTCGCCATCCCCAGCCTCAATCACTGAAAATCCTTTATTGGTAAGGAAATCCTTAACCAGTTTTCTCATTCTGGCTTCATCATCTACTACCAATATTTTTGTCTGTTCCA
>UNSP01000030.1 GCA_900556355.1 Candidatus Saccharimonadota bacterium
TTGACTGCGCGCTTACGGGGTAATTTACCAATCGCCGATACCGTGGCTGGATACTTCGGTGGCGGCGGCCATCCGTACGCGGCCGGCTTCCGTGTATATGAAAGCTATGATGAAATCGTAAGGGAATTAGTTACAGCGACAGATAAAGCACTCAAAAACGATACAAGCGTTTCATAGTTAGCACTGAACACACCTAGCCTCCTATAAAAGGTTGATTTTCTCCTTTAGCTACGCTATATAATACTATATGCATCCCAAGGAGCTTATAGGTAGCAAAGACATACTTGATCTATCAGTTTGCGACTCCACAGAAGTGACTATTAGTAACAAAAAAATACCAGTAAGTATCGTCAGAATTCGTAACTTTAGTGAACTCTCAGCGTAATTTTTGGTAAACTAACTTAACACAAGGAGTGTGGCTACAATGAAAACCGAGTATGAAGCCAAATTTGTCAATATAAACACCTCTGAGATTAGACAGAAGTTGCGGTCTCTTGGTGGATCATGCGAAAAGCCTGAGCGGCTAATGCGACGAGTAACAATTGATAGCCCTAAAATGAAGCAGAATAAAGGCTATTTGCGCGTCCGCGACGAGGGCGACCGTGTGACGATGACTTACAAGCAATTTAATAAATCATCCGTTGACGGCGCCAAAGAGTACGAGGTGAACGTTGATAATTTCGAGGAAACCATCGCTATCCTAGAGGCCGCTGGTCTACCATATACCTCTTTCCAGGAGTCCAAACGCGAAACGTGGCGACTGGGCGATGCTGAGATCGTCATTGATGAATGGCCGTGGCTGGCACCGTATATCGAAATCGAGGCGGACAATGAGTATATAGTCAGGGAGACCGCCGAGGCTCTTGGTTTTTCGTGGAACGATGCGATTTTTGGCGATGTTATGGCGGCTTACCGAGCGCAATATCCCCACCTGGCTCCATTTGACACTGTAGCCTCGATACGAAACGTCCCCTTTGATTCGCCGCTGCCAGACATGCTTAAAGATTAGCCTTGAATATTATGATGAAATCGTACGAGAATTAGTCACGGCGACGGATCAAGCTTTGCGAGAAGCAGGGCAAGGCTAAAAGTTAAAAGTGGGCAATATTTCGCGCTGGTAATGACAGATTATCCTGATCCGCTTGATCAGAGTAGAGAGTTGAAGCAGATTTCCGGTGAATACGAATTTGAATTCGCGCACCTCATCAAGCCGTATGCCAACGACCAGCATATTGAAGTTCATCCGAACGACGACATGGACGACGGCTTTTTCGTGCCAGACCCAAAGAGTTATTATCGGTATTATTTGGCGGCGGCGAAGCAGAGGCTAGATTAGCAATTTATTTAGCGATTCTTGCAAATAGTAGAAAAATCTTTTGCAACCGTAACAGAGTTGAAAAAAATACTATACCACATTTTTGACAAAATCTATTGACATTTTATTCTATTAGTGATATACATATACTAGCTTTTGTTGACAAGTCGAGTAAATCCTTGTCCGAAAGCGCACTTTGACAAGCCGACCAACCTTTGAAAGAGGTGTAGAGATGTATACAGACATTACGGTAGTGCATCGCCCCAAAAAAGGGGTTATGGCTTGGCTCTTCAGGAGGGCCATGCCTCAGGACACTAGGCCAACCTTTGTCTGGTCTAGACTCGTCGCTGAGATTGAGAATGCCGGATACTTCAGCAGATGGAAGTTTAGTATTCTTGCAGTAGGGCTAATTATCATGACAATCGCCACGATAAAGATGCTCCTATTCGTCCCTGGACTGAATCAGTCCGCAGTTAGTCTTCTAACTCGCGGGCTTGAAACCTTCCTTCCCACGAGATGGGCAACGGCAACTGCCTGGACTGTTGGTATGGCAGGAGTTTTCCTCATGGGAGACCTCACGAACTACACACCATCACAGAAGATCCTTCACAAAATCAAAGCTACCAGATACGAAGTGTACAATATCATATTGTTCCTCGCACTACTGGAAGAGCAAGCTTTTCGCTCCGGAAGCGAGAAGTGGAACTGGCGCGAACGAGTGCGCGCTAGCGTGTGTTTTGGACTCCTGCACATCGCAAATATCTGGTACAGTTTTGCGGCGGGTATCGCCCTGTCCGCTACTGGCTTTGGATTTCTGCTGGTGTATTTGTGGTACTACCGCAAATACCGTATCCAGATTATAGCTACGGCGGCAGCTGCGACGGTGCATGCATTGTATAATGCCATAGCTCTCAGTCTCATTGCTGTTGTATTGGCGATCGATATTGCCAAGCTGCTGTAGTCTCCTGCGAACCTCTGTCAAAGTCTCTGCTTGTCATGTTCGCTCCATAGATGCGTGTCTATGCTGATGAGTCGGAAACGACGAAAGCGAACTTTTATTCAAACATCATCAATTGCGCAGACAAAACTTCACGCGTAATTTCGTCCGCACGTTCACCAATTAACACAATTTTTGCTGGCTCTTCCGCCGCAGAATTAGCTATTTGAATCTGATTTTCCGTTGCCTCCAAATGATGCCGCGTGCCATTATCATCAATAAAACAGCCCTTCATTCGCCTGAGTTTATAAGCATCAAAAAGTTCCGGCCAAATTTTCTCCAGAGTCGCCGCAGCAATTTTCATGCCGGAAACATCCAGCACGGCATACGTCGGATTATCCGGCACAACCAACTCGCCGTCATACTTATCAAAAAACGTTAGTAGTCCCGACGGCGTGGTCATTTTATTGATATCAATTTTACCTCGTGGCGCGCTGAGCACCTTGGCGTAGGGTAGGGTGCGCAATTTCTCCTCGTACTCGGCGCGTTCATTTTCACTTAGCAGATCTTCTTTGGTCACTAAAATCATATCCGCCGCCTGCAACTCAATTTCATGCGCCGGCTCAATTCCATGTAAAATCTCATGCGCGTCAATAACATAAAAACTCTGCGCCAACTCGTACTTATTGAATATTTGTGCATTAATTAATTTCTCAACCAAATTCATCGTTCGCGCCACACCAGTCGCCTCAATAAACACTGGGGCGGGGGAATTGCGACAAAAGTCAAGTAACATTCGTGTCAATGCGTGTTTTGACGAACAACAGACACAATCGCCAGCCAAAGTCGTCACAATATCCGCCAACTTCTCCAATCGATAACCGTCAACGTTTTCATTAGCATATTCATTCTCAATCACCCGAGAACCCTTATAGTCACTTTGTTGCAATAAGAACTCAAGAACACTAGTTTTCCCAGCGCCCAACGAGCCGTTCACCAAATATAGCGGAACTTTATCGATAATCGCTCGCCCATCATCAAACGGCGCATTAATGCTAAATTCCAAATCATCGTCGCGTTTTGCCATGTGCTTATTATACGTCATTTTCACAAGGTGATATACTAAGTCTATGAAAGTCATCTTAGCGTTAGGAAATCCAGGCGAAAAATACACAAACACGCGGCATAATGCTGGGTTTTTGACTATTGATAAATTTGCGTCAGAGCAGAGAAAAACCTTTTCGAATAAGCCAAAATTTTCCGCTGATATCTCCGAGCTCAATATTTCTGGAGAAAAAATCCTACTAGTTAAGCCAACTACTTTTTACAACGAGGTCGGAATTTCCGCCCGAGCAATCTTAGATTTTTACAAATTGACATTGGACGATTTACTAATTATTCACGACGATACAGCACTGGACTTCGGTAAAATTCGAACCCGCAAAGGCGGTCGAGACGCTGGCAGTAATGGATTAAAGTCGCTCCACTCTCACGTCGGATCAGATTTTTGGCATATTCGCATTGGCACAGACAATTTGCTCAGACGTCAAGTCGGTGACGTAGATTTTGTCCTAGGCAAATTCAATTCAGACGAGCAGAAAATTCTCCAAAGCTGGATATTGCCCGAATCAATTAATTTGATCGAGAAGTTTATTAACGAAACTATCGAGCCGTTCAGTATAAAATATTAGGCCGGATTCTAGCGTCGTTTTCGCGGCACAATTTTTGAAGCGCTGTTCTTCAATTGCTCTTCGGCTTGATGCAATTTTGTAGCCGCAGCTTCTTGCAGATTGATCGATCGAGCTTCCAATATGCTGCTGCCGACCGCCAAACTCACAAACAATAAGCCCAAGCCACCCGTCGCCCATTCCGGTAATTCCAAATGGAATAATTTGGCAATCATCATCACGCCAAGCGCCATAATTGCCCAGTGAGCGCCATTTTCCAGATATTTATATTTGCTCAGCGCGCCTGTTCGCAACAAATATACGGTTAGTGATCGAACCCAAATCGCTCCAGCGCCCAGCCCAGCCACTATTAGTAGCACACTGTTGGTAATGGCGAACGCACCAATCACACCATCAAAGCTAAAGCTGGCATCCAGAACTTCCAAATATAACAAGCTAGCGAACGCCGCCCAGCCAGTTTTAATCTTAACGGATTTTGCGTCATCTTCATGAAAAAATGACCCAAATAGTTCCAATCCGATATGCAACACAATTCCAAGAACCGCTGAAATCAGCACCAAAGATTTATGCGGCGCCTCGACCGTAAAGTACAAAACAGCCGCCACGCTAAGCATTATGCACACCTTAAAATTCTCAAATCGCCCAGCCTTAGCCAAGATCGGCTCAACGTGCCGCATCCAGTGAACACGCTTGTTGTAATCGATGAAATAGCTAAGACCAATCATAATCAAAAACGCACCACCAAACGCGTCAATCATCGGCGATGCCTCGTGCAGGATTTTGCCGTACTCGACAGGTTTATGTAGCGCCAGATTGACAACATCCATAAATCCATGACCGCTCGCAATCATCACGATAGCAATTGGCAATATGAATCGAACGACAAACACCGCCACAAATATACCAGCCGTCAGGAAGACCTTCTGCCAGACTTGACTCATTCCCGCCAAAACCTTGCTATTTATCACCGCGTTGTCGAAGCTAAACGTAACTTCCAAAACCACCAAAATAGTAAATAGCCAAAGACCGCTAACGCCCATATGACTAAAAATCAAACTGCCCAGACCTAAGGTTAATAGGACTGAAAACCAGAAAATCCGAAACGGATGATGTGAATGTAAAAGATGCTTCATATTGATTTAGTATAGCATAAGCATGGGGTATAATTTTATATATGGCACAAAAATCGCCAGATGGTCGCATAAAAAAGTTTTTATCAGCCAACAGCGAATTGATCGGTTGGGTGGTTTTTGGTGTCCTTATAATTTCTATTTATCAATTCAGCTCACGATTCGGCGTCATGTT
>UNSP01000031.1 GCA_900556355.1 Candidatus Saccharimonadota bacterium
CTATACCGAACCCAATTGTAAGTAATCCTATTGTAATTTTAGAGACGTATTCTTTTATCATAATCCTATTATACTCTATTTACGATAAAGCTATCAATAATTGCACTTATATGGTACACTAAATAGTGAATTTGGAGGAGTACCCAAGTGGCTGAAGGGGACGGTTTGCTAAATCGTTAGTATGGAGAGATCTGTAGCGGGGGTTCGAATCCCCCCTCCTCCGCCAAAATTCAGAGATAGTACGGAAGGGTGACCGAGTGGTTGAAGGTACCGGTCTTGAAAACCGGCGTGCGGTAAAACGTACCGAGGGTTCGAATCCCTCCCCTTCCGCCAAAACAGTACTATTGAATTTGAAAAATAGGAGATTCATACGGGTCTCCTATTTTTTTATTGGTTACGATGGAGATTTTTATTTCTCTTGTTTGACTTGAATTGTACTCTCGTAACTTGTGCCAGATAGACGATCAAACATAAAACGTCGGTTAAATAACGCTACGGCAATTGTAATTAATACGAATAATATGAATGCCAAGAATGTAATTGCGAATAGACAGAGAAACAATAGCGAACTCGCTTCCTTATTAAATTCATCCGCGAGGTAAAACAAGCCTGCGGGAATGATGCGAAAATATATCGTGAGTAAGATTCCTCTAAAAATTGTGCGAATCCATTTTTTATTTTCAAATGTTAGCTCAAACTTTAATAATGCGCTACCAAAAGTTTTACCATTCAGTAGAGGAATTAGGCTAAAATAGAGGGCTAAAAATAGCGAAAACGGAAGTTGGGTTTTTGATAAGGTGTAAAGAATGCGGACGATAACAGCGTCGATTATTAGAGATAAACTAACACGAATTCCAGAAACTCGTGAGCCGGCCTCAAGGGATTTTTCATCTATTTCTTCCCTGGACGGAAGTAGCCACGTCGCAAACCAGCCCAGAAAGTAACCGACGCATCCGCCTATCGTGTTCTGGATGACGTCATCGACGTCGGCTAATCGGTAAGGTCCTGAATAGATGAAATAAAGTCCAGACAGTTGCGTTAACTCAAAGAATAAACTTAAAATAGCAGTCAATAATAACGTCTTTTTAAGGCTACATTTGAAATAGTAGCGCAGGTAAATTCCGAACGGAATGAGCATTAAAACATTGAAAGCAGGAACGTAAAAAGTGGGATGTTTTATCGCCGTAATCCAAGTTGAGCTATCTGTTAATATAAATGGACTATTCTTTATAAAATCTGCGACGAATGAAAACGGGATTAAATTCAGATTTTCTGCGTAAGTTGTGTGAACGGATTCTGGATTTGGTAACGGTAAAATAACTAAGAAATATACGGTTAATAAATACAGAATAAAGGAATAGAAAATCAAAGTCCTAAGCTTATTGACGGAGCCGTATTTTCGATAGTTCGAAATCATATACGGCAACGTGATAAGAAAAGCCAAAATTGGGAAAAGGATTAGTGCGACCTTAATAGAAATTAGATATCCCATAAACTCCATTATACTAAACATTTTCTCTGTAAAATTAAGGATGACTATTTCTATGCTGGGAAATATACTTGACAAAAAACAAAGCTTATGCTAACATTATAATCAGTATTCTAAAAATAGATACAAAAAGAAAGAATAAAAATGAATTTAGTACAACAGTTTTTCACCGTTACAACTATGTTTGTCAGTTTGAACGTAGCGTTTGGTGTGCTGCTGCACGATACCAACGTCGATAAAGCGTTTTTGTCATCTTGGAAAACATATAGCGTTCAAAGTGACGTTAAGGATGAAATAAAAATGCCAGAAACAAAGCCTCATACTCATCCAGAACACGCTCAATTGTCAAATGTGTTGAAAGAAGGTTCAGCGCGACCGCGAACTACGCCTCGTAACAACGATAAGAAGCGATTACGCCAAAAATATGCCGCTCGTGGACAGCATACTTTTGATGGTTATCACCTTGATTTTGAAGGTGTAAGCTAGGCTATTTTAAGCTAATCACTTCTAATTCCGAAACAAGCCGAGTAATGATTTTTTCTTGCTCGGCTAATTGCTCGCGAGTTTCCTCGACAAGGTGGGCTGGAGCCTTCTCAACGTAAGTCGGATTTTCCAGGCGCTTCTTTAATCCCGCTAGTTTCTGACGTGCTTCGGCTAGGCGCATTTCCAGATTTTCCTGATGTTGATACAGAGTTTCGCTATCAATATCTAGCCACGCTTCCCTGTTTGCCGCCGCTAATCTCAGTCCGCGCGGTTGGTCGGTGTGTTCAATTGCCTCAAGCCGCATGAGATGCTTAATTGTGTCTTGATTGTCGGCAATAAGACTGTCGTTGCCGTATAGCAATCGATATTTCTTATTTCCTGGCAGTTCAGCAATCACCCAGCGACCTTCGGCAACCAAGAGTTTAAGTTGCTCGAATTGTTCGGCAGCAATCGGATCGAACTTTTCTGGAGTTGGCCAAGCTTCACGCATCAAAATGCCGTCGGTGTAATTGAGTGTTTGCCAAATCGTTTCCGTAACAAACGGCGCAAATGGATGGGCGATTTTCAGAGAAGTTGCCAAAACCCAAGATAGCAACGGACGATTGATCGCGGTTTTAGACGATTCAATGTACCAGTCAGCCACGTCGTCCCAAATGGTGTGATAAACAGTTTCTGATGCCTCTGAGAAGCGATATTGCTCTAATCGAACGGCGATGTTGTTGGCGGCGTCGTTCAATTGGCGAATAATCCAGTGGTCAGCCGGAGTTTGCGGCTCTAAGTCGACAATTTGGTGATTATCGCCAATCTGAGCTTCGACAAATCGGGCAATATTCCATAGCTTATTGCAGAAGTTGCGAGCAGCGATAACAGAGCCGCGGTTGAAGGCCTGACTTTGAGCTGGCGCCCGTCCAGAAATAAGCCCCATACGTGTGGCGTCAGATCCGAATTCCGCAACCAATTCCATTGGATTGATAACATTACCCTTAGACTTGGACATTTTTTGGTTGTGCTCGTCATTAACCATTCCGTGTAGATAAACTTCTTTGAATGGCAACTTCCCTGTTCGGTACAGACTGAGCATAATCATTCGTGAAACCCATGCGCGCATAATATCCATACCGGTTTCCATCATGTCGGTCGGGAAATAATTGGCCAATTCGCCGTCGGTTAGATAATCCGTTACGATATATGGCCATTGACCAGATGAGAACCAAGTATCAAAGGTGTCTTCTTCCCTGATATATGTTGTGCCATTTACAACAATACTTTGCTCGTTGGTGCGAGTATCAAATATCCAATCCTTAGGGTCGTTTTCATTTACAAACGCAGGAATTGGTATTCCCCATGGAATCTGTCGTGAAATATTCCAGTCTTTCAATTGCTCAAGATATGCTATAAGTTCTTTGCGCTTGGATGCTGGATAAAAAGTGATTTCTTCTTTTTTGAGTGCATCAATTGCCGGCTGTGCGAGTGATTGTGTTTTAATAAACCACTGCTCTTTAATCATCGGCTCAATTACGCTGCCACACCTATAACAATGTCCAACGGCGTGTTCAATTTCAGTCTCACCGCGGCGTAGCTCCAGTGCTTCCAGTGCTTCCAAAACTCGAGCGCGAGCTTCTACTGGCGTTAATCCTAAGAACTGCGCTGGCACGTTTATCATCTTCCCTTCTGGGCTGATAATTGACTCTATAGGTAAATCATGACGTTTTGCAATTTCAAAGTCGTTCGGGTCGTGCGCTGGCGTAATCTTAACCGCACCGGTACCATAGCTCATGTCGACGTATTCGTCTGCGATGATAGGAATTTCCTTATCGACAATCGGCAGTAAAATGCGAGTTCCAACCAATTTTTTGTATCGCTCATCATCTGGATGAACCGCCACAGCGACATCGCCGAGCATAGTTTCTGGGCGCGTAGTAGCAATGATAATCTCGCCAATTTTATCTAGCGTCGGGTAAGCTATTTTCCACAACTTCCCTTTCTCGTTTTTATGTTCTACCTCGATGTCGGCAAAGCTGGTTTGGTGTTCGGTACAATAATTGACAATTCTCTCACCTCTGTAAACCAAGTTGTCATCCCACATTTTCTTAAATGTGTCGTATACGGTGTTGATAACTTTGTCGTCCAGGGTAAATGTCAAATGCTTCCATGACGCACTAACGCCTAACGCGCGCAATTGCAGCTCCATATTGCCGCGTTTTTCTTGTACAAAATTCCAAACTTGACTATACAATTGGTCACGTGAAAAATCGAAGCGACTCTTCCCTTGCTTCGTTAATTCTCTTTCATACACAACCCAAGTTTCAAACCCAGCATGGTCGGCGCCTGGAATAAATACGGCGTCGTCACCCTTCATTCGGTGATAGCGGATCAGAATATCTTTCAGATTCATATCGAGTGCGTGCCCAATGTGAAGATTACCGTTAGCGTTAGGTGGTGGCATAACGATTGAATATGGCTTACCTACCCCTGTTGGTTCTAATGCGCCGCTGGTTTCCCATAGGGCATAAATATTCGGTTCGTAATCGTTTGGTATGTATTGTTTAGCTAGCTGCATAAGTTATTCCATGGTTTTTTCATGTGAAAAAAGACAAAAGAAAACAAAGTAGCTTTTCACGTGCAAAAGCCCTTATTTATGTAATCTTTTAATTTCTCCACATATTTATATTACATCTTAATTATACCACAAATTTATGTGGTGCGATGGATGAAATTAAGGTTATTTTCTAATCGTTTGATACGCTCGATATAGCCAATATTGAAGTGGATTTAGGGGAAGTTCCCAGGTTGACCCAGAGTAGACATCTTCGCCGCCGAACGATCGCTTGAACTTTGTAAAGCCAGCCCATGGGTGATTTTTTGGTGCGTTTTCAGGAGCAATTCCGTATAAATCGACTTTCTCCATTTGACGATGTTTTGCATCGATTATCGCTTCGGTGAGCAGGGCAGTTCCAGCGTTAAGCTTGCGATATTCTGGTGTAGAATTTGCTGCCGCATGCGCGTAAATTCGAGTTGTTTTTGAGTCGAAAAATAGGGCAGTAGCAATTACTTTATTATCATATGTTGCATACCAAAATGAAGCGTCCTTTGATGGCAGCAGGGAACCAGCTTGCTTATGAAAATATGAATCTGGGTGTGGCGACATGCCGGTTCGTTTGGCAACTTCGTGTATCAATTCTAAGAAATATTTAATATC
>UNSP01000032.1 GCA_900556355.1 Candidatus Saccharimonadota bacterium
AAGGCGTGAGCGGCAAATATAAGCTGGCAATATAAGCTCCCGCCAAGCCTAGTCCGTAGCCCAATATTCCGCCGAGGAATCCGATGATTGCTGCCTCGATTAAGAATTGATTGATGATATCCCAGCCCGTGGCGCCGACGGCTCGATATTAGGAATTGATTGATGATATCCCAGCCCGTGGCGCCGACGGCTCGTCTGACGCCGACTTCACGCTGGCGCTCGGCGACATTGACAAGCATCACGTTCATAACGCCTATTCCACCAATTAACAGAGAAATAATGCCGATGACAGTTAAGATTATCGAGAGAAACCTCGCGACATTAGACTTCTTTTCGTTTATCTCTTCGCCAGAAACGATTCGATAATTCTTATCGCTATCATGATTCTTCTTCAAAATATCGTCAGCCGATTTTATGACTGAATTGAGATTTTTATGATCTTTGGTAGTTACGATGATTTGCTGAATTTGCGGCGTTCCTTGGGTGAATTTTTTAATCACGGACAATGGAATAATGGCGGCGTTATTAAAATTCACGTCCAAATAACTGGCTGGATTTTCAATATTTTTCAACACACCAACAACGGTTAATGGTTGATTTCGGATGTAAATAACGTTTCCGATAGATCTTTCGGTGCCGAACAAATCGACCGACAATTGCTGACCGACAACAACTCCGCCGATATCGTTAATAAATTGCCCAGTAGCAATTTGCAAATTAGCGACGTCTTTTAGCGATTCCGTACTGCCGATTAATGCAGCATTTTGGATATCGACTTTACCTTCGCGGGCGCGCAGTTCGGCGTGTAGAAATGCAATTGGCGCGGCTTTCGTATTGGCGATTTTTCCTATATCCCTGGCGTCCGTTTCAGTCAATGTGTTGACTGTCGTCGTGTTGTCGGATTCGGTCAGTAGATTCGGGACAGCTTTTTGATTGCCAGACTTAACAATGGCGACAGGAGCGGATGATTGGTTGGAATTGTCGCCGAATAGGTGATTAAATCCGCCAGTTAGAGATACAACCATGGTGATGCTGGCGATACCAATAGCTACACCTACAATTGTCAAAAATGTTCGTCCACGATTAGCTCGTAGTGCCTGAGTAGCGTTCTCAAAATGATTTTTTACTAATATTTTCACGATTTTTTCGCCCTCGATTTCTTTGAAGATTTTTGCTTCTTAGGTTTTTCTTCTTTTTCGTCGTCTACAATTAACTTCTTAGTGAACTTGCGCTTTTCCTTATGCTCGTCAGTGTCGATTTTTCCGTCCAACATAGTGATGACGCGACTGGCATAATGGGTCAATTCTGGGTTGTGAGTAACCATAATTATGGTATTGCCGCGACGATGTAGGTCGGACAATTCTTCCATAATGAGATGACTCGATTTGCTATCCAAATTTCCTGTTGGCTCGTCGGCTAAGATAATTGACGGACTATTAACCAACGCTCTGGCAATTGCTACGCGCTGAACCTGACCGCCAGATAATTGATGTGGCATGTAATATTCGCGCTGTCCCAGATGAAAAGTTTTCAAAATGCGGCTAGCTTCCTGAAGCCGTTTGACTTTCCCGAGTCCTTTATACGTTAACGGCAGCGCCACATTTTCAATTACAGTCAGGCGAGGAATAAGATTGAAATTCTGGAAAACGAAGCCGATGTGTTTGGAGCGAATTTTGGCGCGTCGTCGTGAGCTGAGATTGTCGACAGCGACATCGTCCAGATAGTATTCGCCCTCTGAGGGCTGGTCTAATAGTCCAAGGGTGTTTAATAGAGTAGTTTTTCCGCAGCCGCTTGGACCCATAATAGCGATAAATTCACCCTTTTTAACGGTTAAATCGACGTTATCTAAGGCGCGAATCTCAGCATCACCAAAGCCAAATTTTTTAGTGACATTAACAAGCCTAATGCGTGGTGGAATAGTTTCTTTCATCTTTGACTTATTATAGAGAATGAATGTTATTAAGTGCAACCATAAGGGACAATAAAGTTGTGGTATAATTATCAACAAGGAAGGGTGCAGGAGTGGTTGAACTGGCACGCCTGGAACGCGTGTAACGGAGCAATCTGTTCGAGGGTTCGAATCCCTCTCCTTCCGCCAAGAGATATTTTAGAGGGTATTATAGAAACAAGAAAACATTATACATACTTAATCAATATTTTGATAGACGCATATAATGCCGGTAAGCTACCAGAGATAAAAGATATTATTGTCGAACCTGAATATGGGTATGTGGCGTCAATTAAGTATAATTCTGGAGAACACAGAGTTTTATATGGACACGATCCTGGGTTTAATTCAGGACGTGCAGAGCAATTAGCTAATGATAAGGGGTATACAAAGTTTTTGCTTAGAGAAAATGGCATAGATTGTGCAAGAGGTTCTGAATTTCTTTTACCTTGGTGGGCGGATATGCTGCGTCAATCAGACCGTCAGCAGTTTAATCACTCTATGCGTGACACAAAAGAAGCCCTTGGCTATATTGATAAATCTTTAGGATTTCCTGTCTATGTTAAACCTAGTAGAGGTTCTCAAGGAGTTGGTGTAGCTAGAGTTGAAACCGCTGAAGAACTTGATAAGCTTCTTAATCAGTATAACGAGGAGCGTGTTAAAGTAGCTGTCATCGAAGAAGAATTAAAAATGCCTGACTATCGTATATTGGTTTTTGATGATGAGGTAGTTAGTGCCTATGAGAGACGACCTTTTTCTGTTAAGGGTGATGGAGTAAGTAATTTAAAACAGCTAATTGATTTGAAACATAAGACCTTGGTAGATTCTGGTAGAGATATACATTTTGAAAGGCAGCTACCTATAATTATGAATAAATTAAGGAAAATGGGTCTGTCTATGACCGATATTATACCGGAAGGCGCAGATGTTCGTTTGATGGATATATCAAATTTATCAGCAGGAGGAACGCCAGTTGATGTCGGTGAAGTTATGCATCAGCGGTGGCGAGATCTAGCTGTTAGGGTGGCAAGAATCTTTGATTTACGAATATGTGGGGTTGATTTGGCGTGTAAGGATATTACGCAATCAGATAGCGAATACGGCGTAATAGAGGTAAACGCAACGCCTGGTGTTAAACAATTTATGGCAAGCGGTGTGGCTCAGCAGGAAAAGCTAGAAGATATTTTTGTTAAATTCTTCCGGACATTATAATGATCTACCTTGCCGCAAATTCACTCACCAAATAAAACGACCCAGCAATAACGACGTACGTATCAAGCTGCTGGGCTTTCTCGATGGCTTTTGTGAGAGCTCTGTCTGGATTGTATTCAATCTCGACTGCAAATTTCATACCGTATCTGATTATAGCAAAAATAGGTTGTAATTTTTACTAAATAGCTTGCAAAACACTAGATATAGCGGCTATAGTTATTATTGTACGCTATATATATAGCGAGCCCATAAATAAACAAAAACACAAGCTACGAAGATAAGCCACCGGATGAGGTGCTGGTGGTTTGTTTTTAAGAGGGGAAATTAAGGAGGGTATGTGAAAGAAATTAACGTAGTCAAACGCGATGGAACGAAAGAGCCGTTTGATGCTAATAAGATTAACACAGCTATTTTAAAGGCGTGCGAAGGTTTGCCGGACCAAATTTCTAAGGTTGTTCAGGTGGCGACTGAATTGCAATTGACATTATTTGATGGAATTACAACCGAGCAATTGGACGAGGCGGTTATTCAAACGGTACTCCAGAATGTTAAAGACGATCCAGATTACGATAAAATCGCGGCACGATTATTACTGAAAACTGTCTATAAGCAGATTTTGGGCGATTACGAGACGGCAGAAGAATTGAAAAAGCTTCATGCGCGCGAATTTCCGAAGTTCGTTAAGGCAGCGGTGAAAGAAGGATTGCTGGATAAGCGCATGGCTGACGGTCGATTTGACTTGAAAAAGCTGGCGGCGGAACTTGATCCAGCGCGTGATGATTTGAGTAAATATTTGGGTGTGGTGACCAATAAAAATCGCTATGCTCTTCGTAAGCAAAACGGCTCACCAATTGAAACACCTCAGTTTACGCACATGCGAATTGCCATGGGGCTTAGTTATAACGAATCTGACCCAACGACTGCAGCGATTGAGTTTTATAATCACATGAGCAATTTGGAATACGTTCCAGGTGGCTCAACGCGAGTTAATGCTGGCGGTTCGTTCCCACAGCTCAGTAACTGTTTCTTGCTTAATGTCGATGATGATATGGAGTCAATTGCTAAGGCTGTTCGCGACACAATGTGGATTGCTAAAGGCACGGGCGGAATTGGCATTGGTTTTACAAAGTTACGTGCGGCGGGTAGTCCAGTTAAAACCACCAACACTGAATCGACTGGCCCAATTCCATTTATGAAGATGATTGATACGGCACTTTTTGCGGTTTCTCGTAAGGGTAAAAAGGCTGGTGCGGCTGCAATTTACATGGAAAACTGGCATCTTAATTTTGATCAATTTGTTGACCTTCGCCAAAACTCTGGCGACCCATATCTAAGAACCAGATTTGCGAATACTGCGGTATTTATCTCTGACGAATTTATGAAGCGAGTAGAAAAAGATCAAGATTGGTATTTGTTTGATCCAGCAGAAACTCCAGATTTGACGGAATTATATGGCGAAGAATTTTCGGCGCGATATAAAGAATATATCAAGATGGCGGAGGCTGGGAAATTGCGAACATTTGATAAAGTTCCAGCTCGTCAGCAATTTAAGCGCATTTTGACCAGTTTGCAGGCGACGTCTCATCCGTGGCTAACTTGGAAAGACACGATTAACGTGCGAGCATTGAACAACAATACAGGTACGATTCACCTCAGTAACTTGTGTACGGAAATTACATTACCGCAGGATAAAAATAATATTGCGACGTGTAATTTGGTGAGCATTAATTTGTCGGCATTTCTCAGTGAAGATAAGACTTGGGATTGGGACAGGTTGAAAGAAGCGGCTCGTGCGGCGGTGCGACAATTGGACAATTTGTGCGACATCACTCAAACGCCAATTCCAGAAGCGATGCATTCGAATCAGCAAACTCGAGCGATTGGTCTGGGAATTATGGGTCTTT
>UNSP01000033.1 GCA_900556355.1 Candidatus Saccharimonadota bacterium
CCGCAGAGACGCTGAAGGAAACCGCTGCCCAGTTCGGCTTCTGATAAAAAACGCGCTTGATATCCTCTTTCACTTCTTTCATCTCTGTAAATGGACCACATTTTGCAGCAAATTCATCATTTAGTTCTGGCAATTTCAATTCATTAACCTTGTGAAGTTTCACGGTAAACACAACATCTTGACCTGCCAAATTATCAGCGTGATAATCCTCTGGGAATTTCAGTTTCAAATCAAATTCTTCGCCAGCCTTATGACCAATCACACCTTCTTCAAATCCCGGAATGAATTGACCTTCGCCAAGCTTCAAGCCATATTCCTTAGCCGAACCGCCGTCAAACGCCACGCCGTCTTTCTTTCCCGTAAAGTCAATCACAGCCTCGTCGCCGAGCTTAGCAGCACGCTTGACCTCTGATTTTTCGGAATAGTTTTTACGAATTCGTTCAATAACCTCGTCGACGTCTTTATCCTCGACCTTGGCTACTTCTTTTTTCGCTGACAATTTTTTATAATCGCCCAATTTTACTGGCGGAATAACTTCAACTTCAGCCGTAAATTCCAATTCAGCGCCCGGCACAAACTTCTTCACCTCAACACTTGGTCGATCCAAAGCTTGCAATTTTTCCTGCAAAAATGCCTCAGCTACAGCCTTTGACAAAGCATTCTCTAAGATCTGCTCCTGAAGCGCATTCGGGTCAATGTGCTTAGCGGCTATGCTTGCGGGAACTTTTCCTTTGCGGAAACCTGAAACTTTGATGTCACGCGCCAACTTCGTCAAGGAAACTTGTTCTGCGTCAGCTAATTCGCTAGCACCCAAAGAAATCGTCAATTGAACTTTAGTATCTGATAGTTTTTTTACAGTAGTCTTCATAAAGACTAATTATAACAGATATCAGACTATATCTCAAACAGAGCGTCCTCATCGCCATCATATCGACGATCTTTGACAATTGTCACGATTCGTTCAGCGCTAACCTTCTGCTCATCAGATTCCACCAAGTTTCGAACCGTGTATGCACCGCTAGCAATTTCATCCTCACCCACGAACACCGCAAACGGAATTTGCTTTTTTAATGCCGCTTTTATCTGCTTGTCAATCTTTCTACCAGTGATATCCAACTCTGCCCTCACGCCTTCATTGCGCAATTTTCGCGCCAAATCGTCCGCGCCAGCCATAGATTCTTTTGACACTGGAATTATGTATACATCTGTTTTAGATACCAATTTAGGCAACAAATTGTGCACTTCCAAAAATTGTTCCATTGTCGTTGCACCCATGCCAACGCCGACCGTAGCAATCGGCTCAACGCCAAATAACCCAACTAATCCGTCATATCGTCCTCCACCAAACAACGCTCGGTTATTCTCTGGCGAATTATCAAAAAGCTCAAAAACCATGCCCGTGTAATAGTCCAGTCCGCGCATCAAAGTAACATCAAACACTGCATTCGTAATGCCTTTTTGGCTAAGTAATTTCATCACTTCGCGAAGCTGCTTGACGCTTTCATCTTCCGTCAATTCGCTCGGCAAATCATCAACAGATTTCATACTGATCATCTTGGCCAACTTCGGCAAACCCTCTGAAGCTTGATTGCCAAAAATCTCAATCGCCTGACGCTTAAATTCTTCGGCAGGAATCTTATTTTTCCTATCGAGCAGCTTCATCATCATCGTCGAACCAACAATATCGAGCTTCAAAAATTGGCTCATCAAACGATTGATCAATTGGCGATTATTAACCCTGACCGTAAACATTTCCTGCTTGGCGCCAAAATTCATCACACTAGCGTGGCTCAGCTCAATAATCTCCGCGTCCGCCGCCGCGCCGTCTACACCAAACAAATCCGCATTCAATTGCCAAAACTCACGCTCACGCCCACGTTGCGGCCGTTCATAGCGCATAAAATTAGCAATAGAATATAGCCGTGCAGGCATCGCTAATTCCTGACGCTTAGCCGCCACCATTCGAGAAATCGACGGCGTCATCTCAGGACGAATTGCCACCCGACGCTCACCTCGGTCAACGAAGCTATAAGTCTGCTCACTCACCAGCTCTTGTCCGCTTTTTGCCTCATAAACATCAATTGGCTCGATCAGTGGTGCATCATACGCCTCATATCCGTAGCACCTCACCACCCACCGTATTCTTCATAGCCAAAACTCTCAACCGTCTTGTGCCAAACATTAAAAATGTAATTCTGCAGACGCTTTTCCTCTGGAAAATAGTCTCGCGAACCTTTGTAACTTTGTGTAGATAAACTGCTCATGTTAGCTCCATTATGTCATTATTTCTTATTTATAGCAATCAAAAACGCCGAGGCAGAACTCGGCGCGTACAATCAAAAATCAGAGTCCTACCTCGGCAACACGTGTGAATGATGGAATTTAGGTAAAATCATACGCCTATTGTAGTAAATTTCATGCTTTTTGTAAATACCTGTTGACAGCGAGCCTAATAATTAATATATATGTATCAGCCTGGGGCAACGAAATTGTAAACGCTGAATTGCTCTAGCCCCCAGACCTGGACATGTCATAAAACTGTCCGTCTTACTTGAATGTTTTACGTTATCTATATGAATACACCGCCGTTCAATAATCTCATCCGCAACGACATCGACATGTTCTGGTCGAATAGGCTCGGTTTAATTCGTAGCGCGGCCGATGTGAGGTCGTTTGTGTGCGAGTATCTGCCGTTACTTGGCATTGATTATGATACGTCAATTTCTAAGACTATCTTACAGCTTCGGCGTATAGATATTGCAGAGGCTCAACCGTTAGTTTCTGAAATAACCGCCCTGGTGAAGCTAGTTTGTAATGAGTGCGCTATGAGTGCGCGCCTAAAACTTTGGCAGCGGCTGGCGAAAACGGTTGGGTACGAGAAAGAAATTAATAAAATAGACATAAATCTAACGTCTAGATCAAATATTATTAAATATATTAAAGTGCTTTTGTCAGATAATTGCATGAATATGTGGCCAGCTCATGATATAGCGTATAAAATTGTCAACCTAATGGCGCATTATGACATCACCAAAGACGACTGCCCGCTGTATGAGATATGGGACTTAGCAACAGAGATAGAAGCGATGAATTTGGTCGAGATAGAAAAATCTGGCAAGCTGGATGAGATGATCGGGTTGAGTAAAGAGCTTGGCTGAATGTAGACGATTGAAAGCTGGCGGCGTTAGATTGTTGCGCAGCACGACGAACTACTCTATCCTTAACTTATGAGTCATATTCCCCACCGAATCACCGCCGCCATTCGCGCCAATGATTTGCCAGCTTACCAGCGTGAGCGTTACCCTGTCATCCCAGACGGCGAGACTGTTCGATTTGTTGATGAGGATTTTTCTGGCGTTGATTTCGACCAGTTTGCCATGGGATTTTTCGGGTTTGAAAATTGTAATCTGGACGACGCAAAGCATATTTACGGGCAACCAATTTATTTTACCAATTCGTCGGTTCGGAATGTGGATTTTCGTGGCGCAAAACTAATCATTGAAGCAAAGGATTGTGACTTTAGAGGAATGAAATATGACAAGGAAACACAATTTGTCTATGGTAGCGGGAAATTGGCAGCACGATCGCGTTTCATAAATTGTAAATTAGATGATGAAACTCGTGATTTTTTAAGCCAACAAGGCGTAGAAATTAGCTAGGTTTTATTATTCCCAATGCATGTTGTTGACAGCCATCAAAGACCTGAGTTGTGTCTATAAACCAACTCTTTTTCTTGCTAAACTGTTCATATGAAATATTTTACAATAGTTAAATATCACCCCTGCGTTCAGCTAGCTCACGCCTATGAGCATTTATTTGTGTCTACGATTACAGAATATCTTTACCAGCACAATAGATATAAGCTATTAGACTATTCATTAAACGGCGAAACCTACGAATCAGGCGTAATAGTCGTTAACGGTGAATGCTATAATAATGAATCTGAAAAATTATTAAATAATATAGCAACCATGAAAGCTGACTTAGGGTCGGAGAAATCTGGATATCTGCCGGTCGCGCAAGCGATATCCCAAATAGGCGCCGAAGAACCAAATATGCTTTATGTCGGCAATCCAGAAAGAGTAATTAAAGAACTGAAAAAGCTCAACACGAAATCCTGGAAAAATATAGATTCAGTTAGCCTACTGCCAGATACAAAGGCTGTAAATGAAGATATTGTCGATTTAATATACCCGACAAATCAACTATCAAATATTAATTCACCTTTAGAATTAAACATCGAGATCAAAGATCAGCCTCTACAAATCTGCGCATTATGGTGTGAGCTAGCTAGATTTATAGGACTATCAGTTGGACAGAGAATTTGTCATAATTTCAGTACATATTTTAGTAGTGAACATATAAACAACGACGACACAACTATGACCTATACTGCCACTTTTTCTGTCAATAGACATTCTCAATCAGAAATAAATTTAGAAGAGGTCGCTTTATTATCCAGAAAAACCATAAATGAGATTATCACGCCGGATGTATTAATGAGGTTTTCTGCGTATTTGTCTTCCGCGTCATATTCTCACAATCCACACTTTGCACCAGATATATCTTATACAGCCCAGAATCTTGGAGTTCTAATAGGTTCACAAGGATGGAAAAACATCGCTACTTCAGATAACATGAAAAAAATATTACAGGCAGTATCATACAGCCTACACTACGGAAGTAGCTCAATTGATCTATAAATCACACCTCGACAACGTCAATACATTCTGCTGCAACCAACAATACATCGCTACAGTTGCTGCCGCACCGACGTTTATGGAGCGAGTCGAGCCAAATTGCTCAATCGCCACAATCTGATCCGCAGCGCCAGCCAGCTCCGCAGAAATCCCCGGCCCTTCTTGCCCAAATACCAAAACCGCACGCTTCGGTAAACTCGTCTGTGACATATTAACACTTCCTGGGATATTATCAATAGCAATAATTTCCCTACCTTCAGTCCGCATTTTTTCAACAAACTCTTCCGTCGTCGCCAGATACGTAATGT
>UNSP01000034.1 GCA_900556355.1 Candidatus Saccharimonadota bacterium
CTCGCTACTTGTGGTTGGTTTTTTTGCCACAGGCGTAAACACTCCTCGCTTTAATTAGTGGTTAATAGACGGCCGTGAAGATCTCTAATTCATAGCCCAAAATCACGATTTGCCTACTCGCAATTTTCACCCGCCATGAATACACTACTTCTATAACTACTCATTATGACGAAAAACGTCAATAAAATCAAGGGGTTTTACTAGTGTTTTTCAATATTATCAATCAACATATCGTGAACTTCGTCAATTGTCCCGTCCGCCGAAACTACCGGAATTCCGTACGCCTCGGCAATCTCCAAATATCCATCGTCGACTTTTTTCTGAAAATCTTGCCCACGCGACTCAAAAGTGTCAGGATTTTTCAGCTCGCCGCGCATAGAAATTCGCTCTTCCCGCTTATCGCGACTCAAACTCAAAATAACCATAACGTCCGGCCTCAAGTATTTTTCATCGGTGAATAATTCTGTCAATCGCAGAATCTCCGACTCGTCATAACCTTCGCCTCGCCCCTGATAAACCAGCGTTGAAATATAATTCCTTGCGCTCAAAACAATTTCCCCACGTTCCAACGCTGGCTGAATTTTTTCCCGCCACAATTCACGCCGAGCCGCAGAAAATAGCGCCACATTCACCGCCGCAGAGCGAGCCAAATCGCCGTTTTTTATAACTTTTCGAAGCTCATTTGCTATCGGAGTTGATTTTTCCGGATCATCGCTTCCCGGCTCTTCAATCACGCAAACTGTTCGCCCGATTGATCGGAAATATTCCGCCAATTTAGCGACCTGCGTCGACTTTCCTGTCCCGTCATTCCCTTCGATAACTATATATTTTCCCGCATTGCCCATCATCACCTCGTAATTACAATGTGCGGCTTCCGTAGAAATACCATCCATTTTTTCGTTTTGCCATCAATTTTTATCAAGTGAGTATGCTGATGTATCATCGACTTGGTTTTGCTGCCTTGGGCTCGAGCGTAAATTGAATAGCCACTAGATTCAAACCTAGCAACCTGATTCATATAGTCAATTTTTTCCTCATCGCTCAAATTCGCCAACGAATCGACGTGCCGTTTCGGTATCACCATCAAATGATCGTCCACGCCGCAGCCATCCCAAAAATCATAGCCAAATCGATTTTTAATGATTAGGCAATGCTGCGTTTCTTCTACGACTTGACTAGTGTGCTGTTTTACCAATTGACAGAAGTCGCAACTTTCAGATCTATTACTTTTCTTATGATTCTTATATTCTTTTTCTTTTGTCCGCCAACGGAACATTGAGCCAGTCATCATTATAAAACCCCCTCGCTTAGACCCGAAATTTCCATCGGTTTATGCCGATTATCCTTAAACGCCCGCGGCAACATCATTTCTGGACGCCAAGTTTTTATCAATTCATCCAAATCGTCAGTGTGCTGATATTTGCCGCTCATTCCGCCGCGCCCACTAGCATATCCGCCGTCAACCTGACCAGTGTGATGAAAAATCAATTGCCCGATACGTTCGCCGACAGGCAAAACTACACTCTCATGCTTATTCAAATTGTAAATCTCAAGCGTAATCCGATTGATATATCCCGGATCAACCCAGCCAGCATCAAAACACACCGCCACGCCGTTTCGTCCCCAAGAGATACGACTTTTCACCTCAGCCGCGCCGCCATGCGTCCGAATTCCAACAAATTCGTGCGTGTGTGCCAAAATTCGCTCACCAGGCTTCAGGACGATAATCGGATGATCTGGCGGAATATTCTTAAATTCCCGAAAACCGTGCCGCTCGCACCATTCGGCGTGCGGCATAGCCTTAAGCGGACCCTTGAAGTATCGATTGACCTCAGACTCGTCAAACGGATTATAAACTCGCGAAATATCATCATATTCCTGTTTATAAAAATTAAAGCCTAGCGTAAAATCTAAGCTGGCTTCCGATACGTTTTTTGGGTTGAACGGCGTACAGACAATTGTCCCGTCTTCAATCGCCGCTAATATATCTTTATTTGAGTACACGCTCACTAAACACCTCCCATTGCGTGATTTTTCTACCAAATCTTATTATGGCAAGTTTACGCATTTCTATCAAGCTTTCGGTAAATTTTACAGCATGTTAAACTGAAATTATGGAAAAAGCCATTATTGTAGCTTACGATAAAAATCGCGCCATCGGTCAAAATGGCGATATGCCGTGGGGGCGAAGTTTACCGGCCGACTTGGTGAATTTTAAGCGTTTGACGAGAAATAGCAATGTCATTATGGGCAGAAAAACGTTTGAGTCAATTGGCTCGCGACCACTCCCCGACAGAGAAAATATTGTCATTTCATCCAAGCCAACTGGCGTCAAAAAAGTCCTGACGGCTATGAATTTACGAAGCGCCCTGGCTTTATCGCGATATCCGACTTTTATTATTGGCGGCTCACGAGTTTATAAAGAAGCGCTAGATATTCCAGAAATTGACACTATTTACGCCACGGAAATTGACGCCGAATTCCCCGATGCTGACACTTTTTTCCCAGAGATAGATATGGACGCGTGGGAGGAAGTAAGTCGCGCACACCATTCGGCAGACACTGAAAATAGTTACGATTTTGATTTTGTGACGTATAAAAGAAAATAGCCTTCTTAAGTTGACAGTATTTGGTATTTGTGGTATGATAAAGCGCATGAATGAGCAATATAATCTATGTATCATAGATCCCGAAGAGAGTGGCGATCTTAGAATTACAGATATACCAAAATATCAGAATTCAGTGCACACCCTCATTGCAATACTTGTCGATAATCCTACCTGTAATGAAGATGGGGCGGTCAATAGCAAAGCGTTCTTAATAGAAAGAGGAATATCTGAAAATGGCAACTCTACAGCAAAAGGAACGTATAGAGATATACAGTTTAACCCCGACACCAGACGATATAAAATTCTGCCGAAGAAAAATCTCCGTAAAAAATAAACCTTAGCCGCTCAGGCTATAAGTGCAAATCACACTACACAGCAATCGGCGCTTTTATTGCTGGATGGCACTCATAATTCTCCAAACGGACATCATCAATCGTGAAATCGTCAATGTTCTTGATGTCTGGGTTGAGCCACAGTTTCGGCAGTGGCAGCGGACGGCGCGATAATTGCTCGTCAACTTGCGCGCGGTGATTATTGTAAATATGCGCACTATTCAAGGTGTGGACAAATTCACCGGGCTGTTTATCTGTCACTTGAGCGATCATCGACAGTAGCAATGCATAACTGGCGATATTAAACGGCACCCCAAGGAACATATCCGCCGAGCGCTGAGTCAGCGCCAAATCCAGCTTATCCTTCTCGCCGTTTTTGCCAGGTCTTACGTTAAATTGAAACATCGTATGACACGGAGGCAGCCCGCCAGCTTGGACGATGTCATCAATTTCCGCCACATTCCACGCGCTCACGATATTCCGACGCGACTCTGGATTTGTCTTTATCATGTCAATAGCATTCTGAATCTGGTCAATAGTTCCACCCTTTCCGTCCGGCCATTTTCGCCATTGGACACCATAAACTGGCCCCAAATTTCCCCATTCTTCAGCAAACGCATGATCGTTCGCAATCTTATCAATAAATTCCTTCATGCCAGCGCGCCACTCGTCGCCGTTAATTTCCGGTATTTTCTGACCAGTTTTTTCTAGGTAATTTTTATATGGCCACTCATCCCAAATATGAACGCCGTTTTGCGCCAAATATTCAATATTGCCCGTACCCTTAAGAAACCATAAAAGCTCATGAGCGACGCTTTTGAAATATAACTTCTTCGTGGTCATAGCCGGAAATCCGTCCGCCAAATTATATCGCGTCTGAATACCAAAAACTTCTGTTGTCCCCGTTCCCGTACGATCGCCTTTTTGCACACCGTTATCACGAACGTATTTCAATGCGTCTAAATATTGCCTCATAAGCCCTCCTTGCCTACTTCAAATTATGACAATATCCTCCAAAAACCACAAGCAGAATTACTAGTAGTTTTAACAACAAACACGCAATTTTTTATGACAATTTAGTCAAGACTTTGTCAATCAGTCCGTACTTTACGGCTTCATCCGGCGTCATCCAATAGTCACGCTCCATATCGGATTTAACCTTAGTCAACTTCTGACCGGTGTTTTTCGCCATAATCTTCGCTAGCATTTCCTTAACTTCCAAAGTTTCCTTCATGTCAATTTCCATATCGGTCACTTTTCCGTGCGTTCCAGAAGACGGCTGATGAATCATCACCTTGGCATGCGGCAAGCAAAACCTCTTGCCCTTAGCGCCAGAGCTGAGCAAAAACGCTCCCATGCTTGCCTGCAAACCAATTCCATACGTCGCCACATCGGGCTTAATAAAATTCATCGTGTCATAAATTGCCATACCGTCATAAACGCTGCCGCCTGGACTATTGATATATAGCGATATATCAGCTTGCGGATCAACATACGCCAAATGCAGTAATTGCGCCACTACACTGTTAGCGGTATGCTCGTTAACGTCTTCGCCAAGGAAAATAATTCTCTCATTCAACAATCTCGAATAGATATCGAAAGCACGCTCGCCGTCGGCCGACTTTTCAACTACAGTTGGAATGAGATATGATTTTGGCATATTTACCCTATTTCTTCGTGTTTAATTCGACCAACTTAGTTACAGTCTTATCTGTAATCATTCGGTTAGCAATGTCACGGTGAACATTTGGGTTGTCGAATTGTTCCAGCATTTTCTTATCTTTACCGTATTGTTGCTTGAAGAAGTCAATTTGTTTCTGGATTTCATCGCGAGAAGCGTCAATCTTCAATTCCTTCGATAGTTCTGCCAATACCAGACCAGCCTTAACGCGCTTTTCAGCCGCTGGACGAGCTTCTTTCTTCACCCACTCTTCTTTATCCTTGAAGCCCTGAGTCTTCAAATAGCTATCCAAACTCAGCCCGCTGTACATCAAATTCTGAGTCAAGTCACGCTCGATTGATCGCAATTGATCCTCAACCAAAAGTTCTGGCAGCGCAGCTTT
>UNSP01000035.1 GCA_900556355.1 Candidatus Saccharimonadota bacterium
TCAAACCCAGCCGCACTGCCAAAAATTGCCCGGCTCGCGTACCTGTAATCGCCTCAGCAATATCAATCGGCGTCGGTCTGCGCGGCAATTTGCCCAAGACGTCCGCCGCCATCACATCGTCAATCGTCTCAGGATTTTTACTAATCTCCGTAGTCTTAAGATCTTTTTCCCACCAAATCGACACCATAATCATCGGGCCACTCAAGCCACACAAAAGCCAGCCAATCGCCCCGTGTTCGATCAACGACCACAAACCAAGTAGCACCATCATAATACCGACAGCTATCGCCACGATATGCCAAGCATTGCCAAACCTCACAGAAAATCGCGCTTTCTGAGATCGTAAACTGTCGTAATTAAATCTCGGCTCTATTTCCATACAGAAACTCCCAATTGCCATAAAATAATTCCGATAAATGGCATCAGCGGCAACGCCAGCCACATAATAATTCCTACAATCATCCACAAAAATCGCAGCAATATCATCAATATTCCAATAATTATCACCATAGAGCGCACCACTGCGCCAATTACTCGCGAGAACATCTTGTCAAAAAATGCAGATAGCTGCACAGATAAGTCGCCGCCAACCGGAGCGGCTGAAATCTGGCGAAACGGATTGAATAAGGTTTTCAAAAGTAGCCCGACTGAGAAAAAATCCGCCGTTCGTAAAACACCCAAAAAACTTTGTCGAATATACTGTAATAAGCCGTTGCCGTACCACCACTGAAAGATCCCCACCAAAAACATATTGATATTGTAGCACATCGACCCGGCAGAGTATAATAGACAATATGGCAAGACAGATAATTAGTACTATTATTGGCAAAAGCGTCAAGAAAGTCGCTAAATTACGCGGTGGCGGCTCGGCCTTGCCGGGTTTGGTGATTGAAAAAATTGACCCAAAATTTATTCAGAGAACGTTGGCAGATTTACCGCAAGGCGTGGTGATTATCAGCGGAACGAATGGGAAAACGACGACGACAAAAATTGTCGTAGAGTTGCTGGAATCAGTCGGGCTGAAAGTCTTCACCAATCGCACTGGTAGCAATTTTTCCCGAGGCGTGGCGGCGGCGCTACTTGATGAAGTCAATATCCGCGGCAAGCTGGACGCTGACATTGCGGTTCTGGAACTAGACGAGGCTTGGGCGGTTAAGTTTGTGCAAATTGTTCGTCCGCGCTTTTCCCTGCTTCTGAATGTTATGCGCGATCAATTGGACAGATTTGGAGAAATCGACAATACAGCCGCATTGCTCCAAAAAATAGCTGAAGCCACCAGCGACACTGTCGTTCTCAACCGCGACGATCCGCGAATTTTTAAGATTAGCGAACATATTCAGGCTAAAAAAGCTTTCTTCGGTACAACCAGTGAACTACTTCAATTGATGCCAACGGACGACACTCTAAAATACGGAACCGCGGTCGCAAATCAAAGCGTGGCAGCTGATGTTTTATTGAAAAAAATTAACGCTCAACAGGCGACTTTTCAAATTGACAATAAAGAAATTGACGTAGATCTGCAACTCACTGGAGTTTATAATCTTCTCAATGCGGCGGCGGCGGTTGCCCTGGCTCGACAAATCGCGGGACCGGAAATTACCGATACGATTTTATCTGCGTTGGAAAACATAAAGCCGGCGTTTGGTCGTGGCGAAACGATTTACCTGAATGGCACGCCAATTGAGCTTATTTTAGTGAAAAATCCAAGTGGCTTTCGGTTGGCGCTTCTGTCGTTTGCCAAAAATAATAGTGCTACAATGATCGCTGTTAATGACAATTACGCCGACGGACGAGATGTTAGTTGGTTCTGGGACGTCGATTTTTCACTATTAAAAAACGTAGCGATGATCAGCGGTGCGCGTGCTTACGATATGGCTTTGCGGCTTCAATATGACGACATTCCAATTGGGAAAATTGACACCAATATTTCGAAAGCTCTGGAGGATTTCATTAATGACAATCCCGATGAGCCAAAACAGATTTTTTGTAGCTATACAGCCATGACAGCAATTCGTCGCCTGCTGAGCGAAAAAACCGACGTGGAGGAAATATCATAATGAAAATAACAATTGCGCAACTTTATCCGCGAGATATGAATCTTTATGGCGACTGGGGCAACACGCTAGTCCTGAAAAAACGACTAGAACGACGCGGCTTTGAAGTTGAGATTATCGATCACAATCCAGGCGAGTCAACGGATTTTTCTAAAATTGATATTTTTGTTGGCGGCGGCGGACAAGATTCTGGGCAGACGATTATTCAAAATGATCTTCTGGCGCGAGCTGATGAACTGCGACAATTAGCAAAAGACGGTGTGCCGATGTTGATGATTTGCGGAATGTACCAATTATTTGGTCGATTTTTCCGAACACTCAAGGGCGATGAAATTGTTGGCGCTAACATTCTGCCGATTGAAACAATTGCTGGCGACGAGCGGATGATTGGTAACATTGTCATTAGAAGCCAGGAATTTGGCGATATTGTTGGCTATGAAAATCACAGCGGACAAACCTTCTTAGATAAGACCGCCAAACCTCTTGGGCAAGTTATTAAAGGCGCCGGCAATAATATGACCGACGCAAATGAAGGCGTTCGCTATAACAACATCATTGCCACTTACCTTCACGGTCCGATTCTACCTAAAAACCCGCAAATTGCAGATTTTCTTATTGGCGAAGCACTAGAGCGACGCGGCGTAAGTTCAGACTCGGGATTGGGAAAAATTGACGATACTTTAGCGAATAAAGCGAGAGAGATAGCGTTAAAATTATCCAGATAATTCATGAAAAAAATCCGTATATATCTTAAAAAGCTATATGCATTTCTTTATAAAATGCCCGATTGGATTTGGCTAATTCCAATCTTAATTTTAGCCGTCAACGTTCGACTTACCTATTTAACAAAAGCCGATATTTGGCACGATGAAGGATATACGGCGGCCATCATTCAGCAGCCGATCAGGGAAATTATCGCCATCACAACCACAGATGTTCACCCGCCGCTTTATTACGTTATTATGCACGTTTGGCAATCGATTTTCGGCAATTCCGTAGCTTCACTCAGAGGGTTTAGCGTTACGTGCGGAGTTCTGACGATTGCCCTATTGTTTCTATTGCTCCAAAAATTTTTCTCTAAAAAAATCGCCGTATTTGGAAGTTTTTTAGCAGCGCTAGGACCGTTCTTAATTCGCTATAGCGACGAAGCCCGAATGTATGCACTGGCGGCACTCTTAGCCGTAGCAATGACATACGCATTTATCGTGGCAGTCGATCACAAAAATAAGAAGTTTTGGTGGGCGCTATATGGAATTTTAGTAGCACTCGGTCTTTATACTCAGTATTTTCTAGCGCTCATATTACCGGCACATTTTGTTTATATTTGGCTAAAACTCGGTGAAAATCGCACTGCCATAAAAAATATATTTAAGGACAAAAACGTTTGGCTTGCCGCAGGAACATGCTTTTTACTATTCCTCCCCTGGCTACCAGTTATAATCTCCCAAACCAGCCGAGTAAGTGACGGCTTCTGGATCCCCGAAGTCACTAAATTTACCATCCCGACAACATTATCAATGTTCTTAACTTATGACGACAGGATTGTCCGCTATTTTGGGTTGCTACTGCCGCCAATTATAGTCGTAATTTCATTCATCCTAGCCAAAAAACACCCAAAATACCAAGCAGCAATTTGGATTTTAACAATTTGGTTGCTACTACCAATGATCATCGTTTACATACTTAGCCAGGGTCGACCAGTTTACTTAGATCGATACTTCACTTATTCAGCGCCGGCGTTTTACGGCTTGATTGCGGTATTCATCGGGCTTATTTTTTCTAATAAAAAATGGTGGTCTATTGGAATATCTATCATTCTGACATTATTTATCGGTCATTATATGTGGCATGTCGGCAGTAAAAATATCGCAGAGTCGTCCTGGAATAATACCAACACAGCCATGAATCATATAAATGAAAATATCCAGAGTAATGATGTTATTATCTCTGGCGAGATCTACACTTATTTTCACACTTCCTATTACAACCGCACAAATAAAGAAATTATACTCCTGAAGCCGAAAGAAGAGCTAGGTTGGGTTGGCGAATGGGGATTAATTAAAAAATTGAATACTCCAGAAATTAGTTCTTTAGAGTTAGTGAAATCCCCAAGAATCTGGCTTATTCTCCGCGAAAAAACATATGATGAATATAAAAAACAAGTTCCGCCCTACTGGCAATTAAAGCAAGAATTCCATGATGGCGACTTGATTATTGGACTATACGAAAATAAAAAATAACTGGTTAAATGCCAGTTATTTTAATACGTTGAATGATTTCAATTGGTCGGGGTGAAAGGACTCGAACCTTCGACCTCACGGTCCCAAACCGCGCGCGCTAGCCAACTGCGCCACACCCCGAAGATATCTCTATCATTCGCTATGATCTATCTTAACATATATCGCTGAATAAGTACAGGAAAATCCCATAAAACTTAAAAGAGATCACTAAAATGCAGCAGCTAAGCATTCACAGATTCAATCTCAACCGATAGCACTTCTTTTTTGATTGGCAAAGATTGACCGGGCTCGAACGTATAAACCAGCAATTGACCAAATGGCATTTCTACGTTCGCCATCTCGGCTTCTGGAACTTGGTCGAGATGTTTAATTAAAGCTCGAATAGAATTGCCGTGAGCCACCAATAAAATATTCTCACCATTCTGCAATTTCGGCAAAATCTCTTGCTCAAAATATGGAACAACCCGCGCATAAACATCTTTCAAAGTTTCGCCGCCCGGCACCGGATAATCCCAGCCGCGGCGAATTCCCTGAAATGCCTCACTGCCAATCTCGTCTTTGACTTCCCATTTGTTTTTGCCAGTTAAGTCGCCGTAATCACGCTCGTTAAGCGGCTTGGCGATGATCCGTTTGAGATCCGCCT
>UNSP01000036.1 GCA_900556355.1 Candidatus Saccharimonadota bacterium
GAGCCGACCAACCACCTGGATTTGCCTTCAATTGAGGAGCTGGAAGCGGCGCTCGAGCGCTACGCTGGCGCAATTTTGTATGTTAGCCACGACGATTATTTTCGGCGCAAAATCGGCGGTTCGGTTGTTCAGATTGGCAGTTAGCGGACTGCTTTTCCTGAACGCGCTCTTGTTTTGGTGTATATCAGGGCTAGGACGTATTTACGTAAAATTAATTTGAATAATCGCCGCCCGTAACATTGAAGTACTCTTCGAGAGTTTTAATCTCGCGCTTTTTCATGTCTTGAGCGGTTTCGCGGCCGACGTAACGCCAGTGCCAAGATTCGACGACATAGCCGGTGATATTTTTGGCGTTGTCAGGATAGCGCTGGATGAAACCGTACTCGGCGGCGTGCTCGGCCAGCCACTTGTAAGTTGGCGTAGTGGCGAAGCACTGCAGGACGCAATTGTCAGCCTTGAGGTCGACAGCTAAGCCAGTTTGATGCTCGCTGCAACCTGGCCGAGCGCTAGCGGAATCGGCTTCTTTTTGGTTGCTGTGTTTGACCCAATAATTATAAGTTTCGACTTGGTCGTTGTAAGATCGGTAGCCGCTAGTCGAGGCTAACGGCATTTTTGCTTGCGTTGCAGCGGCTTTCATGGCGTTGTATTGGGCAGCGGCCTCTTTGCGCAAGGATATCCCCTTTTCGATAGGCGCCAAATCATTCGGCTGCCAAGTTTTTGGCTCGAAGCAGTGCTTTTTGTTAATAACAATGATCGTGCTGCTGTAGTCTTTTAAGACTTTCTTGCGGAGGGCGGCTTTTTCGGCCCAAGCTTTTTGCTGGGCGGCAGCGAGCTTGTCGGCGGTTTCCTGCTCTTTGGCTCTGATATCTTTAGCGGTTTTGTAATAATCTAGCCCAGTGAAGGTAGCTAGACCTAATGTCGCTGAAAAAGCTAGCGTAATCACAAGCACGCTAAACTTATGCTTATTCAAAAATTCACCCTTCATAATTTATAATTCTATTCTACCACAACTAAGCGCCAGCGGTATAGAAATCTTTGCAAGTTGATTAGTCAAAGCCGCGACGATGGTCGAGTAATATCAATTGACTCTAATGGGTAAATATTGACATCAGTAGCCGATAGGAGACGCTGCGTAAAGTACTTTGAAGTACGTGAATTGTCGTGCGATATCATTCAGCTTGAGTAGTATCAATGATGTTGCGTTTATATTTTCCTATAGCCACACCGCCGCCAGCAAAAGCTAAAGCGACGAGCGTATATACGACTTTGATGATAAACGTGGCGCTATAGTAGTTGCCACAGTAGTTGCGTAGCGTAAAATACCATCCTAATCCAGCAAGTATGAGGCAAACAAAAACCCGCGCCACGGGTTCATCATGACACGGGTTTGAGTACGGGCTCAATGGTCGGGGTGACTGGATTTGAACCAGCGACCTCACCGTCCCGAACGGTGCGCGCTACCGAGCTGCGCCACACCCCGACGCTAAAAACAGTATAAAACTAACAGATATTTTTGTCCAATTGTAATTATTAAAATGAAATCAACTAGTCCTAAAATGATATAATATAAGATGGACTTAGGGTGTAAAGGACTATAAATGAAACATATTTTGCGAATTTTTAGAGACTATTGGTTGCTGTTTATTATCTTGATTGGATTCACGTATGGCGTTGTGATGGCGAATTTGTGGCTGCCGGATAAAATGTCGGAAATTGTCAATAACGGCATTATTAAACAAGATATGTCGGCGATTTGGAATAATGGCTTGATGATGATTTTGGTGACGGCGGTTGGTGGGTTTTGTTCAATTGTCGTGGGTTTTTTGGCGGCGCGAATTGCTACGGGAATGGCGCAGAAATTGCGATTGAAATTATTTGAACGAATAGAAAGTTTTTCTTTGGCGGACTTTAATAAGTTTTCTACGGCGTCGCTGATTACGCGCTCAACGAATGATATTCAGCAGATTCAAATAACGTCAATAATGCTGCTGAGACTGGCGTTAATGGCACCGATTATGGCAATTGGTGGTCTGCAAAAAGCCATGAATAATGCGCCCGATTTAAGCTGGATTATCGCTTTGGCGGTGCTTGTTTTGTTTATGGCTATCGCCGCGTTATTTACGATTGCCGTACCTAGATTTAAGAAATTGCAGACGCTGGTAGATAAACTTAATTTGGTGGCGCGGGAAAATTTGGTTGGACTGAAAGTTATTCGTGCGTTCCATAACGAGAAGATTGAGCAGAAAAAATTCCAAGAAGCTAACGTGGAATTGAACAAGATGAACTTATTTGTGAACCGTTTGATGATGTTGCTTGATCCGATTATGACTTTAGTGATGAACTTTTCGAGTGTGGCAATTGTGTGGTTTGGTGCGCATTTGATAAGTGGTGGCAATTTGCAAATTGGTAATATGATGGCGTTTTTGGAATACGCGATGCAGGTGATAATCTCGTTCTTGTTGTTGTCGATGGTGTTTATTATGGTGCCGCGAGCCGCCGTATCGGTGCGCCGAGTTGGGGAAGTTTTAGACACTTTGCCATCAATTATTGACCCGAAGTCGCCGAAAAAATTACCAAAAGATGCCAAGGGAAAAATTGAGTTTAAGGACGTTACGTTTACTTATCCTGACGCGGATTTGCCGGTGCTTTCGGATATTAATTTTGTAGCTGAGCCTGGTCAGACAACGGCGTTTATTGGTAGTACTGGTTCGGGAAAGTCGACGTTGATTAATTTGATTCCTCGTTTCTATGATGTTTCGGCGGGGCAGATTTTGCTTGATGGCGTTGATATTAGAAATCTGAAATTGGAAGATTTGTCTGGTCAAATTGGTTACGTGCCGCAAAAAGGCGTGTTGTTTAGTGGGACGGTTGCTAGCAATATCAAATACGGTAACGCTGAGGCTAGTGATAAGTTGGTTGAAAAAGCGGCCAAAATTGCCCAAGCGGAAGAATTTATTAGCGAGTTAAAAAGTGGCTATAAAAGTGAAATCGCTCAGGGCGGCAGCAATGTTTCTGGCGGTCAGCGTCAGCGTTTGTCGATCGCGAGGGCTATTGCGGTTGAGCCGAATGTTTACATTTTTGACGATTCGTTTTCGGCGCTTGATTTTAAGACGGACGCGAAGTTGCGGGCTGTGCTTACGAAGGAAACTAAGAATAAAACTGTTCTAATTGTCGGTCAGCGAATTAATACGATTATGAATGCAGATAAAATAATTGTGCTTAATGAGGGAAAAATTGTTGGTCGGGGAACGCATCAGGAATTGATGAGAAATTGTGAGGTCTATCAAGAAATTGCCGCTTCGCAACTCTCGGAAGATGATTTACAGAAAATGTCTATTGCTGCGAAAGGAGTGTTGTAATGTCTAGGCAAACCACGAAAAAACGCCAGCAAGTACGAATGGGCGGTCCGATGGGTGGAATGGGCACTGGCGAAAAGGCTAAAGATTTCAAGGGAACGGTCAAGAAGCTGATTAAATATTTGTCGGATTTTCGATGTCAAATGTTGATGGTATTGGTTTTTGCAATTGGGAGCACGATTTTTGCGATTGCCAGCCCGAAGATTTTAGGCAGCGCGACGAATCAAATTGTTGATGATTATGCCAATATGAAAGCCTACGAGGCGATCATTAGTAAATTGCCAAAAGGTGTTTCTTTGCCAGCGGGAACTACTGGCGCGGACGTTTTGAACCGATTGCCGAATAAGTCGGAGATTGAAAAACAGATTCCGTCCAGTCAGCTTGAGTCGATTAAAAAGCTAGATCTTAGTCGGCGTCCAGAATTTCATTTTGACGCTATTTGGCGAATAATTATTTTGCTAGTCGGAATGTATGTGTTGAGTGCAATTTTTCGTTATATTCAAACGTGGATAATGACCCAGGTGACGCAAACCGTAACTTTCAGGATGCGACAACAATTGTCCGAAAAAATAAATCGCTTACCGCTGAGTTATTTCGATAAGCAAACTTACGGCGAAGTTCTTAGTCGCATAACTAATGACGTTGATACGATTAGCCAAACTCTAAATCAGAGTTTGTCGCAAATTTTAACTTCAACAGTTACGGTGCTGGGAATTTTGGTGATGATGTTTTCGATTAGCTGGCAGATGTCGCTAGTTGCGCTACTGGTGCTTCCGCTGGCGGGTGGCGTGATTACGCTGATCGCAAAGAGCTCGCAAAAACAATTCTTGCGCCAGCAAACGCAGCTTGGTGAACTTAATGGACACATTGAAGAAATGTATGGCGGTCATCAAGTGATGCGCGTCTTTAATGGCCAGAAAAAATCGATTGCTAAGTTTTCCAAAATCAATAATCGGCTTCAGGAGAGCGCTTGGAAGGCTCAGTTCTTTTCTGGCTTGATTCACCCGATTATAAATTTTATCAGCAATATTGGCTACGTAGCTATGACAATTTTGGGCGGTTGGCTGGCGATTAATGGTCGGCTAAAAATCGGCGATATTCAGGCGTTTATTCAATACGTCGATCAGTTCAATCAGCCGCTGGTTCAGGTCGCTAATATCGCTAATATTTTGCAATCGACAGCTGCTGCTGCCGAGCGAGTGTTTGAGTTTTTGGACGAGCCAGAAGAAGCGGTTGAATCGAATAACTTGGTAAAATTGTCTAACGTAAAAGGTGAAGTTGAATTCGACAACGTCGTCTTTGGTTATAAGCCAGACCAAACTATCATCAAAGGTTTGTCGGCGCGCATTAAGCCAGGTCAGCGCGTGGCGATTGTTGGTCCGACTGGTGCTGGCAAAACGACGCTGGTTAACTTGCTAATGCGATTTTATGAGATTAATAGCGGTTCGATTAAGATTGACGGCGTGGATATTCGTAAAATGAAACGTAGCGATGTGCGTCAAATGT
>UNSP01000037.1 GCA_900556355.1 Candidatus Saccharimonadota bacterium
ATGATCATCGCAAAAACCGTAGAAGTCGCCCAATAGACGGACATCGCTACTATCAGAATCGCCGCACCGCCAGCCGCCATCAGAATCGGCGTTTGATTTAACACTCCCGAAGCATTAAGCGCGCTATAAATAATCACCGCCACTGCCGCCGGCACCATTTGAATTAGAAAAACTCCGATGACAATTATCAGCGCAATTACGGGCGATCCAGAGCTATACAAACCGTCGCGCATTTTCGGTTTTTTGCCAATTAAAATAGCTCGCGTTAGCCAAACGGACGACAACCAAGTTAATAGTCCCAGAAAAATTCCCGCCGCTTGCTGAACATTTCCACCAGCCGTTCCGCTACCGGAAATATAACTAACCGCAACGCCAGAGAATAGGCTAATTGTTGTATAAATTCCGCCGAATCCATTCGACTCAGCCTGATTCATCACATCTTTAAGTTGTTGGTATGTATCTTGCGACATGACGCTGGCTAAGGCAAACGTCAATATCGACATGACAATAATTAACGCCAAAAAAGTTTTCTTATTACGCCACACTAGACGGCAAGCTTCGCTAGTCAGCGACCAATATCCTGGAATTTTAAGATCTCGTTGATAATCTCGTCGCTTAGTTAACCGAAAACTACGATGAGGGCGACGCTGCAGAAAATTACGCCGCTGCTGATTCAATTTACTAAAGTCACGTTTAACACCAGACCACGCACTTTTTTTATGATCAGCATTTGGCTTCTTAGGATTCTTGACTACTCGTTTTTTGGAGGTTTTTGTTGCCATAATTACATCTTTGTTGCGTTATTTCTCAGCCTTGCAATTCTGTCTTCTAGCGGTGGATGAGTACTAAATAGTTTTGAGAAAAATCCGGGCTTCAAAGGATTATTCATGAACAAATTGGCAGTGGAAGAGCTTTGTTTTTGCATTGGTCTGCCGTATTGGCGCAATTTCTCCAGCGCGCTTGCTAGCCCTTCAGTATCTCGTGTCAATAATACTCCCGAAGCATCCGCCAGATATTCACGCTGTCTACTAACCGCCAATTGGGTTATCGTTGCCAAAAGCGGCGCCAATATAACCACGATCAGCCCGAGAGCATAGACAATAGGATTAACATCACTATCACGGTCGTCACTATAAAACATCATTCTAAGCGCCAAATCCGCAAACAGTCCAATCGCACTAACCAGACCAAAAGCAATCATACTCACACGGATGTCGTAGTTGCGCACGTGACTCATTTCATGTGCCATAACCGCCTCCAGCTCACGCTTGTCCATAATATCCAAAAGCCCAGTAGTTGCACCAACGATGGCGTGATTCGGATCGCGACCAGTAGCAAAAGCGTTTGGAGCTGGATCATCGATAATATAAACTTTCGGCATCGGCATGCCAGAAGCGATAGACAAATTTTCCACCACTCGCCAAAGTTCAGGAGCGTCATTTTTACTAATTTCCTGAGCGCCAGTCATCATCATAGCCAACTTGCCAGCTATAAAATATTGTAGCCAAGCATATAACATTGCACATATAAAAATGATGAGCGCCAGTGAATAGCTATCAGTTGCCGCTCCAATAAACAGACCGATAATTCCAATAATTATCACAAAGACCGACATTATCAATATTGTGTTGCGTTTGTTTTGAGAAACTGCGTTATACATAAGTTAATTATATCAAAAATCGCCCGCTAAAAATAGACGAGCGATTTTCATTTCAGGGTTCAATTAGAACTTTACTTCAACCGGATTTTCAACACTTGCACGGTCCTCAACGTCGAAGAATTCCTTAGCTTGGAAGCCAAACATTCCCGCGATAATGTTTGTTGGGAAAGTCTGAATCTTCGTGTTTAAGTCGCGAACGCCACCATTGTAGAATCGGCGAGCTGCTTGGATTTTATCCTCAGTGTCAACCAATTCTTGTTGCAATTGCAAGAAGTTCTGGTTTGCTTTCAATTCTGGGTAAGCCTCAGATACGGCAAACAAGCTCTTCAACGCGCCCTCCAAAGCATTTTCAGCCTTAGCGGTTTCAGCCACGCTGCCGGCATTCATAATTGCTGAACGAGCTTCTGCGACCTTCTCAAACACTTCTTTTTCATGCGTAGCGTAGCCTTTTACTGAGTTAACCAAATTTGGAATCAAGTCAGTTCGTCGCTTTAGCTGAACAGTAATGTCGCTCCATGCCTCTTCTACGCGGTTGCGCAGTACCACTAAGCTGTTGTACGCACCGATTACAACTCCTACGAGTACTAATAAAACTACTGCTACAACAATAAGTACAATTACCAATGGACTCATTTCTTACCTTTGTCCCTTTCCTATTCAATATTACTTTCTTTACAACCTTGGTGCGCAAGGCGGGAATCGAACCCGCACGACTTTTGGTCAAGGGATTTTAAGTCCCTCGCGTCTACCAATTCCGCCACTCGCGCTTATTTATATACAGTCCAGACGTCTACACGCCAGACTGCTTATATTATACTATATTCACTAAGTAAAGTGTACAATTTCGCAAAATAAAAAATAGCCCAACACTCAGGACTATTTATCAAAAATTGGAGGCACGTACGAGAGTCGAACTCGTCTAAAAGGTTTTGCAGACCTCTGCGTAACCGCTCCGCCAACGCGCCACCACTTTTATTATATCAGATTTTACAAAACATATCACGAACAGATCGTCTAATAGCTGCAATATGTTTGGTGCGAGCGAGAAGACTTGAACTTCCACGAGCGCAATGCTCACTAGCCCCTCAAGCTAGCGCGTCTACCAATTCCGCCACGCCCGCATAACCACTTACCATTATACCCGATTACGGGGTTTTGTAAACGGATTTTTTCTCTGTCGCCCAATATTGAACATCAACATAACGATCGACGGGATTGACAACTTCGGTGCTTGCATCGAGAGCTTTAACGTTCCGAATATGAATATAGTCAAACTTCGGCTGATACAAGGCAATTGCCGGGGCGTCTGCTTGCCAAACAGCAGTAAACTTCGCATAGCGATCAGCGCGTTGCTTAGCTGAGATTTTAGATCGACCGCTCTCCAAAGCATCGTCCGCTATCGCATTATTGTAATTGGAGAAATTCAAACCATTGTTGGTCGCCTGTGAAGAATGCCAATAGGCGTAAACATCGGGGTCGCCACCCAAGGAGAGCTCATAAACCAACACATCAAAATTGCGCGGCTGCAAAACTGTCTGAAGAATATTTTGAGTGGCGTCGTTCGGATCGACAACTTTAATATCCGATTCTATGTTCAGCTCGTCATACCAAACTTGAGCCAAATACCTGGTGACCTTTTCGTAATTGCTATTCTTCAAAACGACTACATTGAGCTTTAACTTATCATTTCCCTTCTGGCGAACATTATTTACGCTCTTCCAGCCCTCAGCGTCCAGTAGAGATTTCGCTTTCTTGACGTCATAACTAGACGAATTCGAATTCTTTCCCAGGAATTTGTTAAGCGTTGGGCCAGATAATTCTTCCGTAGACAATGACAAAGATTGGCGCAGCTTGGATGTGTCGACACTGAGCGACAAAGCTTGGCGAACAGCTTTTGATCGCAAAAACTGACTGTTGTTATTAAACAGCGCGTAAACTCCGTTATTCAAAGAATGCGCTTCTGCGGCATACATAGATTTCACCTCGGCGGATTGATCGTTATAAATCAATTCTGGAGTTCCTGTAATTTCTCGCGTACGCAAACTTTTCGCAATATCATCCTGCGTCGGATACGCGTACAACTGGAATCGCTCTAACTTAGGCGTGCTGCCATAATAATTGCTATTCGACTGCAAATATAGCACTTTTTTACTACCATCACTAGTTGCATTCTGCAACAACCTAAAGGCGAATGGACCACTGGATATAGGCGACTTATTAAAATCATGTTCACGTAAATTCGACGGTTTAACGTCTTTTAATATATGCTTAGGGATAATCGGAAATGTCAAAGCGTGGACAAACGGCGAATATGACGACGGCAAGATAAACTTCACCGAATCGTCAGACGCTTTCTCGAATTTTATAGATTTCCAGCCAGATATCTCAGCTCCAACTTCTGGATTCGCCAATAACTTCAACGTAAAAATTACATCGTCCGCCGTTAAATCTTGCCCGTCTGACCACTTCAAGCCCTTCTTTAGCTTAACCGTATATTCAGTTTCTTTATCGTTCACGCTGATGCTATCCGCCATGTCAGCCTTTATATTGCCCGTTGAGTCATATCGATACAAACTTGAAAATAGCAACTTCGCGGCGGATTTTTCAGCATTGGTTTTTGCGAAAATCGGATTTAAGTTTTCCAAAGGACCCAACACACCCTCAGAATATGATCCGCCAGAAGTGTACGCCATTGTCGTGAAAGAATTGCGAGAAATATGCCACTGCACCGCACTGGCGCCAATCATCACCAATACTAGAATAATCCAGACAGAAACCCGACGTCGCACATTAGATAAGCGATCCAGCCTGGATGTCACGAATTTATGCGCATGACGCAAACTTCCCTTTTCAATCTTGCGCAGACGCTTATTGACATCTTTGCTGGAAACTTTTAGCCGCGCAAAACGATTCCATGACGAATTATCCGAGCTCAAATCTATTCTCCTATTTTTGCAATCCCGGCAAAATCATACTTGCCAAAATCGATAGCACAAAAATCACCGCAAAAACAATAGTTACATCAAACAAGTTTTTATCAAATCCGCGACGAGTAGTGAATAATTCCCCAGACGAGCCGAATCCTGCACCTAAACTTGCGCCTCGTTGCTGCAACAAAATTGCAATAATCATCAGTACGGCAGATCCAAGCGTCACGTACGGTAAAATTGTATCAATTGACATATT
>UNSP01000038.1 GCA_900556355.1 Candidatus Saccharimonadota bacterium
ACGTTTGTTATGGGATCCGAGGCTAGTTTTGGCGGACGCGATAAATTATTAACTCAGCACGGCAATTTCAATATCGAAGATTACAATTACGCCAAAAAACACGGAAAAATATCCGAAGATTACAAAGTTTGGTGGGGTTATGAAGATAAAAAATTATTCCAATTTGCCCGCGAAGAAGCCTCGCGCTTGGCGGCGTCAGACAAGCCATTTAACTTGCAATTATTGACCGCCGACACGCATTTTACCGACGGATATTTGGATAAAACCTGCGCTAAAACCTTCAGCAATCAATACGATAACGTTCACGCTTGTTCCTCAAAACAGGTCGCCGCATTCGTCAATTGGATTAAATCTCAGCCATTTTATGAAAACACCACAATTATCATTTCTGGCGACCATTTAGGAATGCAGACTTCATACTACGACGAAAAAATTGGCGGAACTAATTATCAGCGAACCATTTACAACACGTTTATAAATCCAGCCATTCCAACTAGTCACTCAAAGAATCGTCAATTCACGACATTCGATATGTATCCGTCAACTTTGGCGGCGCTGGGAGTTAAAATTGACGGCGACCGATTAGGTCTGGGTACAAACTTATTTTCTGGAAAGAAAACCTTGGTCGAACAATACGGCGGAATTGAAAACTTAAATTCAGAACTTTCCAAACGTTCCGCTTATTACGAAAATAAGATTTTCACCAAATCTGGCAATTAGCCATTGTAGCCATTTGGATTATTGCTTTGCCAATTCCAAGCGTCGCGGCAAGCATCTTCAATTGTCAATTCTGCTCGCCAACCTAGCTCTCTCTCCGCCAATCCTGGGTCTGCATAACACGTCGCAATGTCACCTGCTCGACGTGGCGTAACTTGATACGGAACATCATGACCAGAAGCTTTCTCAAACGCCTTCACTAATTCCAAAACTGAAGTGCCACGACCGGTGCCGATATTATAGACTTTATATTCGTTCGGTCGACCCAAATTCTCCAAAGCTGCCACGTGAGCCTTCGCCAAATCAACCACGTGAATATAATCGCGCACGCCAGTTCCATCTGGAGTATCGTAATCGTCACCAAAAACGCTCAAATGCTCTCGCTTACCAACAGCAACTTGCGACACAAACGGCAGAAGATTGTTCGGGATTCCCGAGGGATTTTCCCCGATGCGACCACTCGGATGCGCGCCAACTGGATTAAAATAGCGGAGAGATGTAAATTGCCAATTTTGATTTGTCGCAGAAATATCGCGAAGCATTTGCTCAATCATCAACTTTGTCTGACCGTATGGATTCGTGGCAGACAACGGCATATCTTCGGTAATTGGTAATTTAGCTGGATCGCCATAAACTGTTGCCGAACTAGAAAACACCAATTTCTTCACGTCAAATTCTTGCATCACATCAAGCAAAACCAACGTGCTTTCAAGGTTATTTTTATAGTAAAGAAGCGCCTTTTCAACCGATTCACCAACCGCCTTCAACCCAGCAAAGTGAATCACAGCGTCAATTTTCTCAGATTTAAACAATTCTGATAGTCGCTGATGATCACACAAATCGAATTCGTGAAACGGTATTGATTGACCAGTGATTTCTTCAACTCGCCTCAGACTTTCAACGGACGAATTTGATAAGTTATCGACCACCACTACTTTATGATTTGATGACAATAGTTCGATGATTGTGTGACTGCCGATATATCCAGCGCCACCAGTGACAAGAATATTCATACATTTAACATATCACAAAATGACTATTTATTTTATTAGCACTCTTGCACCGAGAGTGCTAATTTGTTATGATAACTACATCAAGTTTCACCATTCTGTATTTTACTGGGGCGCAACAAATTAGGACTAAAAACCAAAAGGAGGATTTTATGCCACCAAACATGAATCAAGAAGAAACAGCTAAACCACTCGAAAAATTTGGTACAGACATAACGGCGTTAGCGCGCGAAGGTAAACTCGATCCAGTGATCGGTCGAGATGAAGAAATTCGACGCACTGTGCAGATTTTAAGTCGCCGCACTAAAAACAATCCCGTTCTCATCGGTGAGCCGGGAGTTGGTAAAACCGCAATTGTTGAGGCGTTGGCGCAACGAATTGTCAAAGGCAACGTTCCCGCCTCACTAAAAGATAAACGACTAATTTCCCTAGAAATTTCCAGTCTTCTGGCGGGCGCTAGTTTCCGCGGACAATTTGAGGATCGACTGAAGGCTGTTCTAAAAGAAGTAGAAGAAGCGGCTGGTGAGATTATTCTTTTTGTCGATGAGATTCACACCATGGTTGGTGCTGGAAAAAGCGAAGGCAGTATGGACGCGGGCAATATGTTAAAGCCAGCGCTGGCTCGCGGAAAATTGCACATGATTGGCGCGACGACACTCGCTGAATATCGTCAGTATGTCGAAAAAGATGCCGCCTTAGAACGAAGATTCCAGCCAGTTTACGTTGGCGAACCAAGCTTTGACGACACTGTTGCCATTTTGCGCGGATTGAAGGAAAAATACGAAATTCATCACGGAGTAAAAATCGCTGATGACGCAATCGTGGCAGCCGCCAGATTATCCACCAGATATTTGCCCGATCGATTCTTGCCAGACAAAGCAGTCGACTTGCTTGACGAAGCGACCAGCTCGCTCAAAATGCAGTTAGAAAGCGTGCCAATTACACTAGATCGATTGAACAATAGACGCTTGCAATTAGAGATTGAAGAAGCGGCGCTAAAAAAGGACAAATCCGAACACGCCAATATTCGCAAAGATGAAATCAAGGAGCAAATTGCCGAAATTCGAGCCAAAGCCGAAGTGATTGATAAAAAATGGCAACACGAAAAAGACATTTTGCAAACCGTCAACACGACTACCGAAAAAATGGACAATCTGCGCTCACAATTGGAGATTGCCGAACGTGACGCAGACCTAGCCACCGCCAGCCGCATTAAATATGGCGATTTACCGGAGCTGGAGAAAAAATTAGCAAGCGCCCGCGAGGAGCTAGCGGCAATTCCAACTCACGACCGATTACTCCGCGAAGAAGTTACGCCTGACGATATCGCTGGCGTGGTGGCGCGCTGGACCGGAATTCCAGTGGAGCGATTGATGGAAAGCGAATCTAGCAAATTGACCAAATTGGAAGAATCGATCAGCCGCCAAGTCATCGGACAAGATCGCGCTGTAGCAGCCGTAGCAAGCGCCATTCGTAGGTCACGCGCTGGACTCGGCGACGTTAATCGACCGATTGGCTCATTCCTATTCCTCGGCCCTACTGGCGTGGGAAAAACAGAAGTCGCGCGCAGTTTATGTCGTGAATTATTCGACGACGAGCACGCCATGATTCGAATTGACATGAGCGAATATATGGAGCGCCACGCCGTAGCCAGATTGATCGGTTCGCCTCCAGGATATGTCGGCTACGATCAAGGCGGTCAATTGACGGAAGCCGTTAGGCGACGTCCGTATAGCGTGGTTTTGTTTGACGAAATCGAAAAAGCACATCCCGATGTGTTTAACGTTCTATTGCAAGTTTTGGACGACGGTCGATTGACAGATGGACAAGGACGAACGATTGACTTTAGCAACACCATTATCATCATGACCAGCAACGTCGGATCGCAAATGATTATGGACTACACGGGCGACGATATTAGCTCTCTCGACAATCAAATTTTAGAGACGCTTCGTGGTCATTTCCGTCCAGAATTCTTAAACCGAATTGATGACATTGTGATTTTTGACCGAATCCATCCTGAATCGATGCGGGCGATTGTTGACGTGCAATTAGAAAAAGTTGTTCGCCAAGTTAAGGATAGCCGCGACATAACGCTGGATTTTGATAGTAGCGTTCGCGATATGTTGGCGCGAGACGGCTACGACCCGAGTTTCGGCGCACGACCACTTAAGCGCTTGATTCAAAAACGCGTGCTTGATCCTTTGGCGCTCGAACTGATCGACGGACGAATTCACGACGGAGATACAGTAAAAGTTGCTGCCGTGGATGATCGAATTGCCTTTACGAATATCGTATAATAGGCGTATGAGTCGAATTCGCAGCAAGCAGGAATCCATCAAATCAGCAATTTTAGGAGTCGGCAGAATACTTGGTTTACCGAAATATTTCCTAATAACAATTGTCGCGACAGTCGCCTTTGCCGTGATAATTTATTTCGCAATCAACGCCAATTTTTACGGACCACTAATGATGTCGCGTTTACCAGTCCTCGATAAAATCGCGCTGCTCGGTTCGATGATTATAGACATCTTCAAACAAAGTTTCACTTCACTAAATGGCGCACTGCTTATGGTAGTGTCAATTCTTCAAGGTATATCGATCGCCGCTGTAATTTTTACAGCAAAGAATAATCGCGACAATGAAAAAACTGTATCTCGACAAGTCGGACTAAGCGGAATTGCATCAATTGCCGCAACAATTGGACTCGGCTGCGTTCCCTGCGGAACATCACTAATCTTGCCAATTGTAACCCTATTTTTCTCGGGAGCTGCCGCCGCCACTGCTGCAAATATCGCCAGCATAATAGTCCTTTTATTGGCTTTGCTACTCAGTTTATTCTCGCTATATAAATCAGGTCAAATTATTTTTATGTACACAGAATTATCTAAACAGGAGAAAATATGAATCGACAAAAATCATCAGGCATAGCGCTTATTTGGGTTCTTTCGGGAATTGTAATCGTGGGAATTGTAGCTTTGTTTATTTATGAAATTGTCAATCGCCCGCCGAATCGTCACATTGGGGATAATAAACCGTGGAATGAAAAAATGTCACAAGGATCCGCCG
>UNSP01000039.1 GCA_900556355.1 Candidatus Saccharimonadota bacterium
TTCAGAATATTACTGACCTCATCATCGCCAAGCACCGTAACGGTCCAGTTGGTAAAGTTCAATTATACTTCCACCCAGAGCGCCTACGCTTTATGAGCCTGGATCGCAAGCATGAATAGAATTGTGTTATAATCATACCAATGAAAAAGCAAAAAGTTACCGATATATTCCTTTACCGATGGCGCTACGTTTTCGGCTATACGTTGCTGGCGCTGTTGTATATAGGGGCTATTATAATTTCCGCGCTGCATGTGCCGGGAGGTTTGTCGCAAGCAGAAATCGACATGGTCAATACGACAAATCACTTGAACTTCAGTATCGAGGGAATCGCCGTCACAAATCTGCCATTCCATCTTCTTCAATTGCTATTCTTCAAACTGTTTGGCGTCAGCTTATTAACAATTAAAGCACCCGCCGTAATTCTTTCAATCGCCAGCTCCGTCGCTATTTTCTTCCTCTTAAAGCGCTGGTTTAAGCCGTCCACAACGATTCTATCGCTATTAATTATGGCAACGACTGGTCAATTTTTATTCATCGGACAAAGCGCAACTGTTGGCATTTTATACATCTTTTACACCGCGCTAACTTTGCTTTTTGCCACATTGATTCTCCAGAAAGCCCAGAACGCCTCCATTTGGCGAATCAGCTTAGCCATCACCACGGCACTCAGCCTCTTCACTCCGTATTTTTGGTATATCAATCTGGGACTTCTGATCATCGCCCTCCTGCATCCACACCCACGCTATTTCCTCATCTCCCGAAAACATCGCAAGTCTTGGATTGTGCCGTCCGCTATTTTATTCGCGATTGGTTGTGCGATTGGTTTTCTTTGCTATAAATCCCACGCGCTATTTTACAACCTCATCGGTATCAACGGCCTAAGTTTTGACATCATCGCAAACCTCAGGACTTTATATTACACATACATCCGCATTTTCCCATCAGTTGTAGGGAACCAAATCACGCCAATTATGGATATCAACGCAATGGTGTTAATCGGGCTAGGACTATTCCGTAGCTTCCAAAAAATCTCCAGCGCCCGCTCGTTCATGATTTGGTCGTGGCTAATCTTAGCATTGGCGCTACTCATCTTTCAGCCAAGCCTCACCCCGATAATCATCATCCCGCTATTCATTCTCTTGGCGGTCGGATTGGAATCACTAATGAACATGTGGTACGGACTTTTCCCGCGCAATCCATACGCTCGCGGCACAGGACTGGTTTTTATATCAATGCTAATTATCGTTATGGTGATGGGTGGCAGCTTCCGCTATATTGACGGTTATCGTTATTTCCCAGAAGCAGCTTCACGCTTTAATAAAGATTTATCTCTACTCCGTAAAAATACCGCGCCGACCGATTCATTCTCGTTATTGGTTAGTAAAGAAGAATCACCGATTTACGAAGCGCTTAAAAAACACAACTATCACCAGATATCAATTATCCACACAGCGCCAGCAAATGTCGGACAGACTTTATACGTTAGCCACAACGTAAAGTCTCAAATTCCGCAGACTTACTCCGGGCACCTGTCGTCAGTAATTGTCAATGACCATAAAGACGGCGACCGCTTCTATATCTACACATCCGACCGCAAATAGGGTATAATTGTAAGTGTTAAATAAGGAGGAATATGGCGTTTGATCAGGTAAAAATGCTGCAACAATTACGTAAAGCACAGAAACAATTAGGCAAAGAAATCATCGAAGTTGAAGCTGGCGATGGCGCTGTGATCGTACAAATCACTGGCGAGTTAAAGATTAAATCTGTAAAGATTGACAGAAATGGTCGACTTGGAGAATATCGAAGAGTTGGAACACTGGATCGAAATCGCAGTTCGCGACGGTATGACAAAGGCTCAGGAAGTCGCTGCTGAAACTATGAAGCCATTGATGGGCGGCTTGGGCAACTTGCCATTCTAAAGCCATGTCAATCGACATTTTACCAAAAGCTCTAACTGCTTTAATTGATGATTTTGGTAATCTGCCTGGAGTTGGACCGCGTACGGCTGAAAGATATGCCTACGCGGTTTTACGCCGCAACCCCAAATCCGCAAAGCAATTAGCGCATTCATTAGATCGATTGCACGACCGCGTAAAAACCTGCCCGAAGACATTTGCGTTGATCGACTCAGATGACGATGTGTCGCCTTTATATGCAGATTCGAACAGGAATAAAAAAGTCGTTTGTGTAGTCGAGGAGCCGCTAGACATTGTCGCTATAGAAAGAACAGGGCAGTTCCTGGGCACATACCATGTGCTGGGCGGTGTTATCTCACCAATTGACAATATTGGGCCGGAGCAATTGCATATCCCAGAACTAATTGAGCGCATAAAAACCGACGACGTTCAGGAGATTATTATCGCTACGAACGCTTCAGTAGAAGGCGAATCAACAGCACTGTTTTTACAAAGATACATCCAAGAGGCTGGGCTGAATACGACTATCACGCGCTTAGCTAGAGGTATTCCAGTCGGCGTTGATCTTGAGTACGCAGACCAAATTACACTGACTCACGCGTTGGAAGGTCGAAAACAGTTATAGACTCAACGGCTTCATCGCCAATAAAAATACCCGCCATCTCGGCGGGTATTTCGTTGCTAGCTTGACCTATTACATTTGGCGGCGGCTAGCGATGTAAGCGATAGTAGCTGTAGTTAGTCCACCTAGGCCTAGTGCTGACATGATCGCGTCACTTGCACCAGTCTTTGGCAATTCTGGGCTAGGTGTTGGTGTAGGAGTAGGAGTTTCCTTACATTCGTCCAAGTTAGTCTTGTGAATCTTTTCGTTAAACTCTTCCTTTTTAATCTCCTTAGTGTACTTCTTGCCGCCTTCTTCAATTACACAGACTGTGATCTTAGCAGGTGCTTCTTTACAATCGTTTGGATTCTTTGAATGCTTACTCTTGTCGAACTCTGATTCCTTAATTTCTGTTGGATATTTCTTAGTATTAAGGTCGCAAACGATCATTTTTGGTTCTGGCTTAACCGTAACAGTTTTTTGACAGTTAGGGTTTTGCCTCTTAACTTCACCAGTTTCTTTACCGTTTACAGTAATAGTAACTGTGTAGTTGCCTTCTTTTGCGTAAGTGTATTGAATTTCTGATGAGTTAGTTGTCTTGATGTTGTTGTCACCGAAGTTGTATGTGTAGCTGGTGATAGATGCACCACCCTTGGCAGTTGCCTTAACGCTGAATTTGAAGGTGTTACGAGAAATTTCAGTTACTTGCAAAGCGTCACATGTTAGAGCAGGCTTTGATGGAGGTGTTGTTGGATTACCCCAAACTGGGTTACCACAGTCTTTAATCACACCAGTGATAAATGAGCCGTTATTATCAAACCATGCGTAAATATTGTAGCTCTTAGGTCCGTCAACGAAGCTCTGACCAGTTGTGTATTGGTAGTAAGTATATCCGTTTGAGGTCTTGTAGCTACGTTGCGGCTGAGGCTGACGAGTACCAGCTTTAGACTGTACGGTTATAGCGTTTGTAGCTACAACACGACCGTCAACTGTAATATTACCATTTGCGTCAACTACACCTTCACGCATGTTTGATCCGCCCTGAACCATAGTTTCAGTAACGTACCACTCTTTGTATAGTTCTTTAATTTCTGTACGGCTGTATGCTGTTTGTAATTCCGACATAGAATGTGTACCACAGTATACAACGTTAAAACTGTTACAGCCGGCAGCCTGTGAAGGCGATGCCAACCAGATTCCACCGAGCATAGCAAATCCCAAAGAGATAGCAATGCCGATTTTCTTAAATTTGTCCATAAAAACTCCTCTTTTCCAGCCCTATATTTTTAGGCTTTATGTCATCATACTAGCACAATCTTTATATTTTGTCAATAATAATTTATAAAAATGTTTATGTTTTTTGATTGCGCAGTATTTTTAATAGTCCATCACATATTATACCACTTATGTAATTAAAAACAATGTATATTATATTAGAGTAAAAATCATTTGTTATAATAAATAATATGCTAGATACAGCTAAACAATTCATTCAATCCGCAAACAATATAGTTATTATTCAAGCCGAAAATCCCGACGGCGACAGCCTGGGTTCAAGCTTGGCGCTAGAAGAAGTCTTAAGCGACCTAGGGAAGACTGTTACTTTATATTGTCCAGTAGATATACCGAAATATCTTCATTATATTCGCGGTTGGGATCGAGTGCAGAACGACTTTCCGTTTCAAGCCGACGCCGCGATAATTGTCGATACAAGTGCGGATATCCTTCTTAGCAAGGTCTTAGAAACTCCTGGAGCGCGACATTTCTTAGAAACGCACCCAACTCTGGTTATCGATCATCACACAGCCGAATCAACACTTAGTTTTGATCATATTATGTTGTCAGAAACCGTCGTGGCGACCGGGGAATTGCTATATAAACTGTTCAAGTATTCTGACTGGAAGATAAATCCTCAGGCTGCCGAAGATTTATTGATAGCCATTATGAGCGATAGCCTGGGGCTTACTACGCAAAACACTACGGCTCAGACTTTTCGTACGGCGGGAGAACTTACAGAACTGGGCGCGTCTAATGCGGAAATTGAAGAGCGACGACGCGAATTTATGAAAAAATCGCCAGAAATTTTGGCGTACAAGGGGAAATTGATCGAGCGAATCGAATATTTATTAGACGGACAATTGGCGTTGGTGCACGTGCCGTTTGAGGAAATCCAAGCCTACAGCGACGCCTATAACCCTGGAGCGTTGATTGGTGACGAGTTGAGGCTGGTTGAAGGCGTGGCGCTTAGTTGCGTTATTAAAACTTAT